>JAOACV010000153.1 GCA_026417675.1 Verrucomicrobiia bacterium | reverse complement strand
GCCACGGCCAGAAAGCTGCGATGCTCGCAGCAGTCCAGAGCCTTCCGCTTCATTTGCAGGAACAAACACGACAGACTATTGCTGAGTGTTGTGCAAAAGCGATTGGAGGTTCTCGATACTTGCGAGTCCCCGGTGACTGCCTACAATGCCATTGAGATCACCGATGGCGCCTTCGGACCGGCGCCGCCCTTGTCTTCGGCAGCGTGCCGAATGAAACCATGCGCCTGATTATGAAACCGGTTTCCTCTCTGTTGTTCGTTCTCGTTGCGGTGGCGTATGCCGCTGACCCCCTGGCGTTCGGCCCCGCCGCCGCCTGGAAGGGCGGCGAGCCGGATGCGACGGTCCGCAAAGTCTGGCCGGAGTCGGTTTGCTGGCGGCACGGCAAGAATAGCGGCGTGAGCCTGACGTTCGCCACGCCGCAGGACTGGTCGAAGTTCAACGCCATCGCGTTCTGGTTGCACTCGGAGAAAGCGACCGGTTCACGCTTCGTTCTGATCTTTCCGTCTGAGAACCCAAAGTCAAAGGGCGCGGATTACTATCAACACACAATCCTGCTCGACTGGACCGGCTGGAAATGGTTCCTGCTGCCGTTCAACGAACTCGGCGTTGCGCGCGAGCCGCTCGGCTGGAACCACATCACTTCCATCCGGCTCACCGCGTCGGGTTACGGCAACACGCCCGATCCGGCCGCCGTGGTGCGGCTCGATGGCATCCAATTGACCGCGCGCGGCCCGACCGGCCAGCGGATGACGGACGCCGAGTTTTTCGCAAATCTTGATCTCGACCTGCCGGCACTAACCGCCGTCAAGGAGGCCGTTGGCGCGAACAACCTCACGGCGGCCAAAGCCGCGCTCGCCGCCCACCTGCGCAGCCGCATGACGCCGCGCTGGACGGTGGACTGGCGCCAGCCGGCGTTCCGCGACAAGAAGAACAGGCCCAGCCGCCGCACGCTGGAGGCGGCGCAGAAGGCGCTGGAACACAAGTTCGATTACACCAAAGGCCCCGGCCAAAAGGGCACGCTCGACTTCGGTCCGAAGATAGACTGGACCGCCAACCCGACCGCCGGCGAGGCGCGCACACATCTCTGGAACGAGTCGCTCAACCGCCACTTCCATTTCCGCGCGCTGGCCGACGCCTACTGGCAGACCGGCGACGACAAGTGGGCGAAGGAGATCGCCAACCAGATTCTCGACTGGACCGCATCCAATCCCGTCCCCCTGCTTTCCTCTAGCAACCACCGGGCCTGCAAGGCCTGGCAAACGCTGACCACCGGCATCCGGCTCGCCGACACGTGGCCCTATGCGCTCTATCGCTGTCTCGGATCGCCCGCGTTCAGCGACGACGCGATCTGCGCGATGCTGAAATCGGTCTGCGAGCAGGCCCGCCATCTCGTGCGCTGGCCCACCGGCGGCAACTGGCTCACGGCCGAAAGCAACGGCCTCTACACCGCGGGCGTTCTGTTCCCGGAGTTCAAAGAAGCGCGCGAGTGGCGGCGCATCGCGCTGGAGCGGCTCTACAAGCAGCTCGACGACGAGGTTTATCCCGACGGCATGGAATACGAACTGGCCGCCGGCTACAACAACTGGGTCGTCCGCGAGTTCGCCGGCATCCTCGAACTGGCCGACCTCAACGACCGCCGCGACGAGGTGCCAGCCGATTTTCAGGCGAAGATGGAGAAGATGTTCAACTACCTCCTGCTCGCCTCAATGCCCAACGGCCAGATTCCCGGCCTCAATGATTCCGGCAACAGCGATGTGCGCGCGCTGCTGGAGACCGGCTTCAAACTGTTCCCGGAACGCGAGGACTTCCAATTCGTCGCCACCGGCGGCAAGAGCGGCCGCGCGCCCGCGCAGACTTCCGTGGCGTTGCCGTGGAGCGGCCACTACGTCATGCGCTCCGGCTGGGACAAAGACGCGACATATCTGCTGTTCGACGCCGGCCCCTACGGCTACGCCCACCAGCACGAGGACAAGCTGCATTTTGTCCTGTGGGCGCACGGCCGGCAACTGGTGCTCGATCCCGGCAACTTCTCCTACGACCGCTCCCGCTGGCGTCGCTACGTGCTGAGCACCGCCGCGCACAACACCGTGATGGTGGACGGCCAAGGCCAGCATCGCCACGGCAAGAAAGAAACTCACTTCTGGCCGCGACCGTGGACGACACCCGCGCCGCCCGCCAACGACACGCGCTGGACCACGACGCCAGAGTATGACCTTGCCATCGGCTTCTACACCGACGGCTACGGGCCGAAGAACGAGATCGCCGTCACACACGAACGCCGGATTCTCTACGTGAAACGCGAGAACATCTTCGTCGTGGCCGACACGCTCACGCCGCGCGACGACGCCGAGCACCGCTACGAGGCGCTGTTCCATCTCGACGCCGCCGACGCGACCGTGGACGAGCCGACGAAGGCCGTTCGCACCGATGGCGTGGCTATTGTGCCGCAGGCCGGCGGCGACTTCGCCGTGGAGATCGTCAAGGGCAAGGAAGACGAACCGGTGCAGGGCTGGGCCAGCGGCCCGTGGCGCGCGATCCCGACGGCGATCTACCGCAAGTCCGGCAAAGGCGTCTCGCAATTCCTCTTCGTCCTCGAACCGTTTGCCAAAGGCACTCAGCCCGTGGTCCGCCGCGCGGAGGGGTCCGGCACCAACGTGCTCGCCGCGCGCATCGTCTTCGCCGACGGGCGCGTCCTGGAGGTTGCGTCGGCGGTCCAAGCCGACGCGGTTGTCTTGAAGCGATGATGAAACCCCTCACGCAACTCGTGCTTGCCTGTCTGAGATCATCGTCGGTTTGGTTTCTAACTTGGGCAAACCGGTGTTTGCGCTTGGCACGCCGACGGCTGACGGCCCCCAAGGCCAAGTGCGCGTTTTGCGCGCAGTGCAGGAACGCGTTTGACGTGGTGTGGAACCGACTCGGCGTCGCTTATCCCTCAGGGACACGCCGGATTCATCGAGTGGAGTGACGAGTGCTCGGCAGGGCATGCTTGCGCGAACGCCGAACGGCCCCCATCAGCCAGCCGCCGACAACCAGCAGGCAGCCCATGCCCGGCTCCGGCACAAACGTGGCGTGTAGCCGAAGAATGCCGAGGGAATCATTGGCGTCGTTGCGGCAACCCTCGACCCAGCTTATGGAAATTGGATCGCCGGGGTTCAGCGGTGTGGCAAGTCTTAGATCACCCTGTTTGATGATGACGTCAAGCACGTAAGTGTCCGCCAGCCCCTCTTTCACCTCGGTCTTGGATGGGTCCTGCGACCAGGACGAAGTTCCGTCGCTGTAGAACCACAACTTGCGAAAAGTGACCTGCGCGTCGCCGACCTTGACGCCGCTGAAGGAGCTCCAATTGGGGTCGCAATTCGTCCGCTCGCCATGGGCCGCGACCGCGTTGTTGGGGGTGCCCACATACCAGTCGCTGTTGTAGGTCTTGTAGAGGCCGTAGGGGCTTTGCACCGCGGGATCGTAGCTGCTGGTCACGTTGCCGCTGGCGGGCCGAATCTCGGTGTTGATGTTCACGGCGTAGTCGTATTGGAACAGGTCGGGCGACGCGGTGGGCGTATTATGGCCCTTGCTGTGGAAGTTGAGCGCCAGGTCGCCAGAGCAAACCAGAATGCCGGGGTTGGCGCGCGTATCCAGATAGCCCAACGGCGGGGCGAAGGACGTGATGATGGAAATGTAGAGATTGGTGCTGTCGTTGCCGAAGTAGATTGCCTCGACATCGTAGGGTTCCTCCCCTGATGGCCGCATGCCATCCCCCTGGCCCGGGTAGGACCAAGAGGAATAATTGTTGAACCGCGTGTTGCTCCAAGATCCCCACCAGTCGTCAATCTTGTAATTGCCGGGCACGGTGTTCTTGGTGGGGACCAGACTGCCCGTGAGAAAGTGGTAGCTCGTCGCCCGCGGCGTCTGCCGGGTGTCGGTTCGTCCGTCGCTCAATGCCAGCTTGGGCGTGACCCCAAACCAGCCGCCAAGCACGTCGGCAAAAGAAGATGTTCCCACAAGGCACACCGCAACCCCAACCAAGAGTCGGCCGCGGTATGTAGTTCTCCCGTTGCTGATTTCGCTCTCCTTCCTAACTCAGTGCGCCTGCGGCATTCGCGCCAGAATGGATCTCGGCCCCATAGGAAACTCTTCGGCGGCGACTCGGCCAGAAACCCAGCAAGCCTGCCACAAACAACGCCGCGCTCCCCGGTTCTGGGATGATGACGGGCGCGGGTTCGGAACTGAAGGTGCCGGTGCCAGCGGCGGAGAAAGACAGCAGGAAGAAGCCATTGGTGTCCAACGACGGCAGCAGAGAGGTGAACGAAACGGACATGTCCCGCGTGAATGTGCCGCTGAAATCCAGAAAGTCGGACGTGAGCGTCACGAGGTTGCCCGCGCCGGTCGAGGCGTTGCCGGTTGTGGAATTAGCCCCCTTCTGGCCAAAGATGATTCCGGTGTATTCGATCGTGAGCAGGTTGGTTCTTCCGCCGTTGCCGAAACTGGCCGGCGTGTCGCGGATGATTATCATCTTGTTCGGTCCTGGAGATTGGAACGGTTGAAACAAGGTGTTGCCGGGGCCGGCGAAGACGTGGTTGGTCGTGGCGGCCGTCCAAAACAAATGGGCCTGGTTGGTGCCCAATTCGGCGGGCAGCCCGGTGATGTTTGAGAAAAAGAAATCCACAGGAACGCCGTCAGAAGGAACGTAGATCTGGGCGCTTGTGGTGAGGTTCGTGAAGAAAAAGAGGTTGTCAGCACCCCTCTGCGTGAACTGGGCAAAAGTCACCGGCGCCGCGGACACAACCTGGGCGCCCAATGACAACGCCGCAGCCAACACGCCCAGCACGCCAGCCACTTTGTTTTTCCTTGTCCGCTTCATCGTTCTTGTCTCCTGCTGCATTCACGTCAGTCTTTTTCGGGCCGCGCCGACTGCTGCCCGGCTTGGCAGGCGTAAACTGGCAGCAATAATCAGTTCTGTCAACAAAACTTACAAATAACCCAGAGTTTGCATGGGTAGTGTCGTCCATTGCCTCTGGCGGCGAAACCCGGATTCACTTTCACATGGGTTAAACACACTTGCTTCCACCAGCGCAGCCACGCCCCATGCTGGCCTGCCGAGGACCGCCTGTCACTTCCGAAGCTTCTCCAGCGCGACGAGCGCGTCGAGCATCTCCACCCTCACTGTGTCGGCAAGGGATCGATCCTTCGGTTCGGCCCACATCAGCTTGCTGGCGCCAGGCGCGCCGAGCACGCGGTCGGGGGCGGTGGCGAGCAACTTCTTCGCGCGCGCGACGATCGCGCCCTTCTTGCCGGCTTTCTCCGCGGCGGCGATGCGGTCGCGCAGCATGACGAAATACTCGTAGTCCTCGGCGCTCTCGCGGATGGCTTCCATCTGTTTGCTGCCGGTGACGGTGGCAGCTTCAAGAAAGAGCGGCGTGTAGCAGGTCGAGTGGGTCATGGCGTATTCGTTCCATGAGGAGCCGCCGCCGGAATCGCTGAACGCCCAAAAGAAGCTGCCCGTGGCGCCGTATTGCCACGCCGTCCACGCCTGCAGCCGGAAATACGAATACGGGTCAGCCAGCCGCGCGCCGATGTTGCAGGAGTAAAACGCCAATTCCACGCCGGCAGCACGCTGCCTGGCGAAGTAGTCGCGGTAGCTCGGCGCGGAGCTGAGGAACCGCGGGCGGTTTGGGCAAAGCACGTCACAGAGTTTGATCATCTCCTGGTTTGCCTTCAACGGATCGGCGTGACAGACATCCTCGAACAACTTCACGCCGGTGTTCGCGGCGCGGATGGGTTTCGCCCACGCGAGGATGATGTTGTCGCGGCGCTCCTCGGCCGGCTCATCCACGAGCAGGATGACCAGTTGCTCCGGCCGCAGCCCGCGCCGCTTGGCGTGACCGGCCCAAAACGTGATCCATTCGCGGACTTTCGCGTCGAACTGCGCCGTGCCCATTTTCGCCCCGCCGATCTGCTCGCCGACGGCGGCGAACACGCAATACTGCCGCGCGCCCGGCCAGAGACGCAGCCACTCGTCGAAGCGCGCTGTATCGAGGTTGTAAGGCAACACCGCCGCCGTCGCCCACGGCGAGTCCACGAAATGCTCGCGCAGCAGGCGGATCAACGCTTCGCGGTTCTCCGGCGTCACGTCGCGTCCCTTCGGCGCGTCCGTGTAGTCCCATCCGCCGAGATGCAACGTCGGTTGGTCCGGAAACCGCAGCGGATACACACGCACGGTTAGCGGCACGCGCAGCTTTGTCTTGCCGCCGGCCAGCAGGATGGTGCCACGATGCGTGCCCGGCTCGATGCTCGTCGAGCGAAACGTGAACCACACCTGCCGCGTCATGCCCGACGGCACGTTGATGACAAACACGTCGCCGTCGCGCCGCGCCTCCGGCAACGCCGCCGCCACGGCGAGGCCCTTGCGGGTGTCGGTCCAGGCGACTTCATGCACGGCGACATACGACGGATTGGTTCCGCCGGGCAGGCCAACGA
>JAOACV010000152.1 GCA_026417675.1 Verrucomicrobiia bacterium | reverse complement strand
GCTCTGCATGGAGCTGCTTAACAGCAAGGTGAATCACCCCGGCTACATGTGCGACAGGACCGCGTGGGGCGTCGAGCTGTGCAAGCGCGTCAACTCGCCGCGTTTCAAGCTCCTCTACGACATCTACCACATGCAAATCATGGAAGGGGACGTCATCCGCACCATCCAGCAAAACATCCAATACATTGACCACTTCCACACCGCCGGCAACCCCGGCCGCCACGAGTTCGACGACACGCAGGAGTTGAACTACGCCGGCATCTGCAAAGCCATCGCCGACCTCGGCTTCAAGGGCATCATCTCGCACGAATACACGCCCAGCAAAGGCAAGGACCCGATTGAGACCCTCGACAAGATGATGCGCATCTGCGAGGTGTGACTCGGTGGGATACGCTCACCTGAAGTCGCGGAAAAGGGCGTCGGGAAAGTGAGGGAGTATTTCTCCACAGACTCGTATTACTCGTCGGCTCGGAAATGGCCACAAAGAATCCAAGTGAAAGCGGAAGGAAGTTGTCTATGAAAACCACAGCATGGATTGCGTGCGTTCTTCTTGCCGGACTGTTATGCGAAGCTTCGGCGCAAGAAGGCGCCAATGCCGAGCGACTGAATGTCGAGCTGATCAGGATTCTGGACGCCAAGGGTGCGTTCGTCTCTCTGGAGGGGAAATCGCTGTTTGTAACCAGCGGCGTCAATACCAACGTCCAGCAGGCCGGCTATTGGTTCGACATCGGCACGGACCCGGCTTCGCCCGCGCTCGTGTGCGACAATCTGCCCGCCGCCTGGCAGATCGCGGTCGCGGGGAACCACGCGTTCGTCTGCGACTACACCAAGTTCCTGACCGTCTGCGAGGCGCGAGACCGTCAATGGCGGCAGGTAGCCAAGCTGCGGACGCCTTCGCAGACGGAGAACATCGTCATCCGCGGCAAGCTCGCCTACGTCGCCAACCATGTCGGTGGCCTCACCCTCGTGGACATCTCGACGCCGTCGCAACCGGCCATCGTCAGCAATTTCAATCCGGGCATAGATTGCGACGCGCTGGCACTATGGAACAACTGCGCGATTCTCTACGGACACTGGGAAAGCCGGCTCGTTCTGGTTGATATCAGCGATCCCGCGAAGCCGCGCCAGATCGGCGTTTATCAACATGACCCAAAGACTTTCAACCAGGGTGAAATGGAAGTGGAGAACGGTTTCGCCTACTGCACGGCCGTGAACGGCCTCGTGATCGTCAACATCGCAGACCCGACCCAACCGAAGCTGGCAAAGGCCGTGCCTTTCAAAGGCGCGACCACCGACGTGGTTGCGCGGGACGGCTATGCTTTTGTCGCGGCGAGCGATGGCGTTCACGTGCTGGACGCGAGCGATCCGGCTCACCCGGTTCAAGTTGGAACCTACAAGGGCGCGGTCTTTCAGCTCGCGGTCGCGCGCGCCACAGGGCCGGCTTCAAAGGCGGCCTACTATATCTACGCCACAAGCAGGAAAGGGCCGCCGATGGTCTTACGGGTCCACATTCCACCCAGAAACGCCGATATCGGGAAGGGCAGAAGTCAATCCGGCTCCGTTCGTGAATAAGCCTCGCCACCAACAGCCGCGTCGCGCGTATGTCAAGACGCCGCAAGTTGCGCGTGCCACGAGAAGTTCATCCGGTTTCGTTTTTGTCCTCGCTGCCGTCGGTGTCGCGGTGGGCTTGTTCGTCTGGGCGCCGTGGAAAACGCAGCGCGGCGCGAAGGAGCCTGAGGTGGCGGGCGCGTCGCCTGCGCCACAGCACCGGGTTCTGCCCGACCTGCCCTCGCCAACATCTCCTCCGCGTCGTGACCTCATCGCCGAACCTCCGGGGGAGAGGCAACTGAAGAGCGTTTTCAGCCGGCTCAAGGAAACTAATCCCGGATTCAACCCCGCCATCGCCGCTGGCAGACACAAGATAGAAGGCGACCAAGTGACTGAGTTGGCGTTTTCCAGCGCCCATGTGACAAACCTGTCGGCACTGGCTGCGCTGACGAACTTGCGCGAACTCTCGCTCGACAACCCGGCGGGCAAATCACCGCTTGCCGATCTTTCGCCGCTGCGCAAACTGCCGCTGGCGAGCTTGTCCGTGAAGAACACCAGTGTCGCAGATCTCTCGCCGTTGGGCGGGATGCCGCTGCGCAAGCTGGACATCCGTAGCACCGCCGTGGCCGATCTGACGCCGCTGACCAACATGCCGTTGACGGACCTGTGGCTGGATATGGGCATGGTGCAGACGAAGCAGGATGTGCAGGTGTTGCTGGAACAAATGGCTTCACTGCGCACCGTCAACGACATGCCTCTGGCCCTGTTCCTCCAGCAAGCGGCTGTCGCGGCCAGCGCCCGTTCCCGCGCCCCCGCCAAGCCGCTCTTGGACAAGTTCACCGCCGACGTCATGGCGATGCCCGTCGAAAAACAACTGCCGGCGGTGATGGCGAAGCTGAAGGAACTCAACCCCGCCTTTGACGGTCGCGAACAACACAAGATCGAGGGCGGCCAGATCACTGAACTGTATATCTCAACCGTTGGTGTGAATGACATCACTCCATTGCGCCCGCTCAAGGGCCTCAAGAAACTCTCGCTGTCGCACTGGGGCAGCAACGGCGGCACGCGCGGCGCGGTGTCGGACCTCTCGCCGCTGCGCGGGATGGCGCTGACGTGGCTGTATTGCCACAGCACCGACGTGGACAACCTCAGTCCGCTGCGCGGGATGCCGCTGACGGTGCTCTGGTGCAACCGAACCAAAGTGACCGACCACTGGCCGCTGGTGGGGATGCCGCTGAAGGAGTTGCGCTGCGATTTCAACCACGAGCGCGACTACGAAATCCTTTTCAGCATCCGCACACTGACCAAGATCAATGACACGCCCGTCGCAATGTTTTGGATGACCGCCGGCCCGCGTCCGCAGCCGCAACACTGGGCCGACACCGTATGGTCATGGGCTCCCAAGGACGGCAGCAGACCCTCGCGGATTACCTTCCGGCGGAACAAGACAGTCCAAGGCCCCGACGGCGCGACGTGGAACTTCAGCCCGCTGAACGCTTCGGAAATCATCGTCACTACCCCCGACCGAGACAGAATGACCATCAAGTTCAACTTCCTCAACCGCACGATGGAAGTCACGGACGGCAAGCATCAGGGAACAACCGGCAAATACCTCTGCAAAGCGCACTCCCCCGAATGAAGACCCTCTTGACCCGCCTGTTTTGCGCGTCTCGCAGGCGTGGACGCGAAGTAGTGAAAACGACGCGGCCGAAAACCGAGCCGGCTTGCTGCGTCAGCGCCTGCGCCTCGTCGGCGGTTGGCGGAGCGTGGGTTGGGATCCCAAAACTCCGGGCTATTCTGCGACGATGCTGCGGCCATCTGAATCCCGCTCTCCGAACGCGATTGAGCTGCGCCGGCCCAGCGGCAAATGCTTTGGGAACACGCCTTTTGCCCCGGATCGCCGCTCTGCCGCGCTGGGAAATCGTCTGGCTGCCAGTCCTTGTTCTCCTCTTCGCAATCGCCACCGCGTCGGCTGGTGACGCCGCGTGGTCGAAGCCGGAGTTGATGAAGTTTATGCGCGAACTGGCCGGCTACGTCGTGGACCACCACATGCGCCGCGACAACTCGCCGATGCGCGGCAAGGTCTATGAGTTCTACGACCCAGTCACCGGCCGGCAAGGCTACGGTGCGGGCTTGGACACGATGCACGACGGCGCGTTTTTCGCCAACGCCTGCATCCTCGCCTACCGCGCCACAGGCGATGCCTTCTACCTTTGCACCGCGCGCGATTGGATTCTGCCGTTCTACGTCCGCATGGCGAACAACTCCGACACACTCTTTCCCAACCGCACCGGCGCGTTCTCCGACGGCCAGAAACTGCCGCCCGAACGCGCGGTCGCCATGAAGGGCTTCATCCCTTACTGGTGGGACGACGGCCACGGCGTGAACTTTGACGCCATCGCCCGGAAGATCACCATCCGCCAACTGCTGCGCGACACCAGCACCATCACCAACGATCCCGAAAACAAAGAGGGGATCCTTGCCGGCTACTCGCAAGGCACCAGCAACCACATGGCCCTCAACATGCTTCCGATGTTCGCCAACGGCTGGCTGCTCACACGCGACCCGGCCGTTGCCGACGCGATCCGTTACCTGCGCCAAGCGCGCATCCGGATGATCAACATGGACCTGCCCTGGCTCCAAGTGGCCGACCTCCAAGCGCGCGGCGACGCCGCGCAGGCCCACAGGGTCGCCGGCAACTTTGACGCGCTGCCATGGCCGCCACTGAAGTCCGCATGGTGGCAGGCGATGGTCGCGAAGAAGAAAACCGCGCTGACGCCGTTTCACGACGAGGCCGAGGCCGATTACTACGCCGCAGTCATCGGCAGACGCGTCGGCCCCGGCGCGGCCAAGCGCCTCGCGCAACTCACCTACGATGTTATCCGGCTCCAAGACCTTTGGTATGGCGACAAACCCCGCCCGCGCGGCGAGATGTATGGGGCGGAGAACCATCCCCCGGTCTTCATCACCGACGGCAAGTTTGAATCGCTCGCGGGCGAACGCCCCGACATCCTGCTCGCGAGTCGGCTCGGCCCGCAGATTCTCTGGGCCTGCGCGCAGAGTCTGCAACTGATGCGCGCGTTCCCCGACGCGTGGGAGAATTGGTTCAAAGGCAAATACGAGCGCCCGCCGGAAGGTTGGTCCGAGCCGCCCGCCGCAGAGGTCACTGCCACGCTCCGCCGCGAGCTTGACGAAGGCCTGCGCTACTGGCGGAAAGAATGGCAAACGCGCGGCTACCTCCGTCCGCACTGGCCTATCGGCGGCAAGCTGCCCACAAGACACTACTGGCAGCACCGCGTGAGCGAAACCGGCGGCTACGCTCACCTCATTGCCGCCTGTGCAGTCTCGCTGATGAGCCTCGACGGCAAGAATGACTGGGACCTAGCGTGGAGCATTGTGGCGGGCTCGTTGCCGGCAAAGCCGTAACCGAAAGCCGGGCAACCCGACGTCCCCTTGGCGGGAGGGACAACAATCGCCAGAGAGACGGGCAAGATAAGCCGACATCCACCTCAAACCGCAAACGTCGTGATTCCCTGCAGCGTTCCCAGCACTTGCCGCTCTGCGCGGCGCATGGCGCGGCGTTGCGCGGGGGTGTGGTCGTCGAAGCCGGCGAGGTGGAGGAGGCCGTGGACGAGGTAGAGGGCGAGTTCGGCGGCGGGCGGGCGTCGGAGTTGGCGGGCGACGATGACGGCGCGCTCGGCGCTGACAATGAGTTCGCCGAGTCCGGGGGCGAGGTTGAAGGAGAGCACGTCGGTGGGACCGGGACGGTTCAGGAAACGTTGATTAAGCGCGGCGATGGTGGCGTCGTCCACGAGGGCGACGCTGAGGTTGTGCAGGATGGCGGCATGGTTGGGCGCGGTCGCTGGGCGCGCCGAATCGGTGTCGCTCTTGTATCGGCGGCCAGCCCGTCGCCGCGGCCCCGGCGATTGGGGCTGTTTCCTTGCCTCAGCGGCGAGCGCGGCGGCGGCGCGCAAAAACTCAAGCAGACTTTTCCTGTCGAGGCGCAAATGGCGCTGACGGTTGCTCAGGCTGACGTGCAGCTTCGGCGGGGGCAGCGGTTTCATCCGTGGGATAAGGGATGCGCGTGTGGAGCATGTTCAGGAGCGTGTGTGTGAACCGCTCGGCGATGACGCGCAGTTCGCGCAGGGTGAGGTTGCATTCGTCAAGCTGCCCGTCCTGGAAACGTTGATTGATGATACGTTCGACCATGGCGCGCACGGTCTCCGGCGATGCGTTGGGCAGGGTGCGCGAGGCGCTCTCGATGGGGTCGGCCAGGAAGACAATGGCGGATTCGCGAAACTGGGGTTTGGGTCCGGCGTAGCGGAAGTCCTGTTCGTCGGGCGGTGGCACGGGCGAGGGCGTGGTCTTGCCGGCGCTGAACGGTCGCACGATGGCGGCGGCTTCTTCCGCCAACCGAGCGGCCTTCATGTAGATCGTGCGCAGCAACGTGGTGCCGTGGTGCTGGCGGATCGCGTCCACGATGGGCGGGCTGAGGGGATATTTCCTGGCCAGTTCCTCGCCGGCGCGAATGTGCTCGGCAATGATCTGAAAGCTTTCCGATGGTGCCAGCGAATCGTGGGGGTTGACGCCGGTGGTTTGGTTCTCGCTGAAGAACTGGGGCTGCTCGGCCTTGCCGATGTCGTGGTAGTAGGCGCAGACGCGCGCCAGCAGCGGGTTGGCCCCGATGGCCTCGGCGGCGCTCTCGGCAAGGTTGCCCACGACCAGGCTGTGATGGTAGGTGCCGGGCGCGGCGAAGCAGAGTTTGCGCAGCAACGGATGGTGCAGGTCGGAAAGCTCCAGCAGGCGTATGTCGGTGGTAAGCTTGAACAGATACTCGAACACAGGCAGCAGGCCGCTGGCCAGGAAGATGGTGAACGCGCCGTTGGCCAGGCCCGCGACGACTTGCGGCCAGAGGGCGTCGAACTTGGTGTGGGTCATCGCCGCCAGCGAGCCGATGCACAGCAGTTCGGCCAGGGCAATGGCAAGCC
>JAOACV010000151.1 GCA_026417675.1 Verrucomicrobiia bacterium | reverse complement strand
CACGAACACTGTCGGAAGGACAACCTCCCCGCCGAACCCAACGTCCCGCGCACCGTGAACGGTTCTTCGTCTAACACAAAACTGGCCGGTCACGAGGAGCGCGCCAAGACCGTCTGGCTTGAAACGCGCGGCTGACGATGCCCCGCGCCATTCGGTCCAGCGTTCGGTTCGGCCTTATCGTCCACGAATCGCGGTTTTCGGCCAAGGTGAACCGCGTTTTGCGAACACGATCCTTTCGCCTAGGAAGACCCATTGCGTTCGGAGAACGCGATCCACCAAGACGGCTCCCCAAGAATCTCGCGGAGGCGTCGGTGAAAGTGGAAACCTCATTCCGGTTTGTATCGCGGCGGCCCGGCGTGTATAAATCCGCCCCATGAATCCCAAGAGAACGCCCGCATGCACCCGCCGCCGATTTTTCAAGACCGCGGGCGCTGCTTCGACAACAACGCTCTTCTGTCTGGCATCGCCAGCGAGCGCAGAGCCGGCCGCGGAGAAAAGCGCAAGGGGCGACCAGCCGGCTGCGAGGTCGAGGAAGGTCATTGATTTCCACCTCCACATCAAGCACCTGAAGCGCGACCTGCCAGCCACGATCGCCCACATCGAAGGGCTGGGCTGCGAGAAGGCCGTGCTGCTGCCGATCGAGGACATCGCCAGCGGCTTGCTCCTGACAACCGACGAAGTGCTGGACGCCCGCCGGCAATATCCTCAGCGCGTGATCCCGTTCTGCCAGGTGGACCTGCGTCGCGACGACTTCGAGAAGCGCATCCGCGCCTACGCGAACGCCGGTTGTCGCGGTTACGGTGAACAGAAACAGCAAATCCCGCTCAATGATCCGCGCATCGCGCGGATGTTGGAGACCGTCAGCGAGTTTGGCTGGCCCTGCACATTTCATTTCCAGGATGGCCCCAAGGGGTTCAACCAGGGCGTCGAGGAGCATTTGGAGCCGTTGCTGAAACGGTTCCGGCGTGTGAAGTTTGCCGGCCACGCGCAGTCGTGGTGGAGCCATATCAGCGCCGACGTGCCGCCGCCGGAGGTCTCGCTCTATCCCAAAGGCCCCGTGAAACCCGGCGGTCTGCTGGATCGTCTGCTTGCCGATTACGACAACATCTACGGTGATCTCTCCGCCGGCTCAGGTCACAACGCGCTCGCGCGCGACGAGGAGTTTGCCACCGGGTTCCTTCGCCGCCATCGCAAGAAGTTGCTCTTTGCCAGCGACTGCCCCTGTCACGACGGCCGAGGCGCGAATTTCAAGAGCGGTTGCATCGGCCGCCAAACGATGGGATTGCTGGAGCGGATCGCCGACGCCAACACGCTGGCCGACATCTTCTACAACAACGCCGCGCGGCTGCTTGGACTCACGTAGCCGGGGGCAGACGGTGACACGGCCGGACCGCGCGTTTGCGGTTTGTGTCGGCCCGCGCTCGCCTGTATAAACTGCCGCGTCATGAAACTCGACCAAAGCCCCGCGCTCAGCCGTCGCCAGTTCCTCCAAAACGCCGGCGCCGTCTCCGCACTTGCATTGTTCGGCGTCAAACCGGCTGCGCAGGCCGCGCCGGCGATCAAAGTCCACGAAACTAAGGTCATCAACCACCAACCGGAGCTTTATTGCGGCTGGCCGACGGTGTGCCGACGGAAGAACGGCGACCTGCTGCTGAGCTATTCCGGCGGACGCGAGGAGCACATCTGCCCGTTTGGTCGCGTTGAGTTGATGCTCTCTCACGACGAGGGCGCGACGTGGGGCTGGCCGCAAGTGTTGCTCGACAGCGCGATTGACGACCGCGACTCCGGCGTGCTGGAAACCGCGAAAGGCTCGATCCTCGTCACAACGTTCACCTCGCTGGCCTACGAGAGCGGGTTGGCGGCAGCCGAAAAGAAAAAGCCCGGCGACAAAGGCGCGTGGCCGGCCGGGAGACTGAAGAGATGGCAGGCGGCGCACCATCGCCTCAATGCGGAACAACGTCAGGGCGAGCTGGGCCAGTGGATGGTTCGCTCCACCGACGGCGGCGTCACTTGGTCGGCCCGCTACAGCAGCATCGTCAACAGCCCGCATGGTCCGTTTCAATTATCCGATGGCCGGTTGCTCTATGCCGGCAAGGAACTGTGGACCGGCGAGAAACGCGTCGGTGTTTGCGAATCGCGCGACGACGGCCAAACATGGCAGTGGCTCGCGGAGATTCCTACGCGGCCCGGCGACACGGCGAAGAACTACCATGAACTGCACGGCGTCGAGGTCAGCGCGGACCGCATCGTCGTCCAGATTCGCAACCACAACAAAGCCAACGCCGGCGAGACGCTCCAGACCGAGTCCGCCGACGGCGGCAAGACATGGTCGGTGCCGCATGCCATCGGCGTCTGGGGCCTCCCCTCGCACCTGCTGCGATTGCGCAGCGGCCAACTGCTGATGACCTACGGCCATCGCCGCGCGCCGTTCGGCAATCAGGCGCGGCTCAGCGATGACGGCGGCAAAACGTGGTCGGAGCCGGTGATCATTTCCGGCGACGGCGCCGGGAGCGACCTCGGCTATCCAAGCACCGTCGAACTTGCCGACGGCTCGCTGCTGAGCGTGTGGTATGAGGTGATGAAAAGCTCGCCGCGCGCCGTGTTGCGCCAGGCGCGATGGAGCCTCGCGCTGTGACAGGCCCCGGTAAAAAGGAGACTTAACAATGACGATGACCCGACGAACGTTTCTGGCAGGCAGCGCGGTGGGCTTGGCCGGCTCGACCTGGCTGCAACCACTGCTAATGGCCGCGCCGGACGCAAGAATCCGCATCAGCGCGCGCCATTTCTCCTCGGACTTTGAGAAGGCGAAACGCGCCGGCATGGACGGCGTGGAGGTGGGTTGCGGCAAGGCAGAGGACCGGCTCAGCATCGCCGATCCTGCGAACCGCCAGAAAATCAAGGACCAGATGAAGGCGACCGGAGTCGTTGTCTCCTCGCTCTCAATGGATCTCATGAACGGCCATCCCGTGGCGACCGAGCCGCGCGCGAAGGATTGGCTGTTGCAGTGCATCGAGGCCGCGCAGGATTTGGGCGCGGCCGGCATTCTCGTGCCGTTCTTCGGCAAAGCCAACCTCCTGAAGGACAAGCAACTCGACAAGGAAGCCGTGGACGCCGTCGTCGCCCGTCTGAGGCAGGTTGCTCCGAGGGCGAAAACCGCGGGCGTCTGCCTCGGCCTCGAAAACACCTGTTCGGCGGCACAGAATATTGAAATCCTCGACCGCATCGGCAGCGAAGCGGTCGCGTGCTACTACGACATCGGCAACTCCACCCACGCCGGCTACGACGTGCCCGCTGAAATCCGCGCTCTCAAGGGCCGTCTCTGCATGATCCACTTCAAGGATGGCAAGAACTACCTCGGCGAGGGCCAGGTCAGGATGGAACCGGTCGCCGCCGCGCTGAAAGCGATTGATTACCGCGGCTGGATCGTGCTGGAGACCGCCTGCCCCTCCAAAGACCCCGTCGCCGACTGCAAACGCAACGGCGACTTCACCCGCCGGCTGATGGGCATTCTTTGAGCCACGCGGCGCAGGCGAGGCAGGCCGCGCTACCGGCTTTTTAAGTGCCGCTCCAGCCACGCCAGCGTGCGCTGCCACATCTCGGGCGTGTATTGGTGGCCGACGCTAGGATAGATGATGCTCTCGAAATCCTTTTCCGCGCCGTAGAGCTTGTAAATCGGGCGCACCTTGCTCTCAATGGCGCGGATGCCGTCCACAGGAGAGCCGGCGTCGGTTTCGCCTGACTGGAACAACATTGGCCGCGGCGCGGCGAGCGCGACGACGGCCTCGGTGTCAAAGTGGTTCAACATGCCGGGCACAAAGTAATAAATGCCATGGCATCTCAACGCTTCGTGCTCGATAAGGTTCCGATACCGCGTCAGACAGCAGATCGCCATGCCCGTCCGCGGGCGGTCGTCGAGCGCCATGATCCACCACGTCCGCGTCGCGCCCATGCTGATGCCGGTGACCGCGACCCGCTGCCGGTCCACTTCGGGCCGCGAACAGAGGTAATCGAGCGCCAACAGATCGTCGCGGACGATCATGCCCCAGAGCGTGCGGCCGACCCAGAGGTTGAACTTGCTGGCGGTCATCTCGCCTGCGGCGCCCTTCTCCGCCCCGCCGCCAGGCCCCTGGCCATTGCGCTCGCCGAAGCAATAGGCGTCAATGCCGAGCACGACGTAGCCGCGCCGCGCCAGCGCCGGCCCGCCCGGCTCCGGCAGCGCGTTGGTGAGGAACATTTCCTCCTTGCCGATGTCGTATTGTCCGCCGTGCCAATGACAATAGAGAACGGCGGGCGACTGGGCCGGCGCGTTCTTCGGCAGCAACAGATAGCCCGGCACTGTCGCGCCCGCGCCGTTGTCGAACGCAAACTTCTCCAGCACGTAGTCGCCGCGGTCCTCGCGGGACACCGTTTTCACGCCGAGCCTGCCCGGTCGCGGGGGGAGTTTGCCGAGCAATGCCCATAGCTGCACCCGCACCTGTTTGCGTCGCCGCTCCCATGCCGCCTTGGTGGGCGGCACGCGGAACTCCGGCGCGAGTTCGGCCTTCGCCAGCCAGCGTGCCGCGACGGTTTCGTTTGTCTGACCCATGACGCTCGTTGTGATGACAAAAACCAGCGCCGCGGTCAACCACGCGGCGGTCTTCAGCAGGCCCGCTGTGGCGAGTGCTCGCTTCCCGTGCCGGTTGGAAAACCGAGTGCTCATGTTGGGACAGTCCACCTAATAGCATATTCGGATGCCGTTGCGTCATCAGAAAGCGCCGACACACGTCCCCGCCAACGACCTTGCGCGCTGCATTTGCTTCAGGTAGTTTGCGCGGCCTTATGCAGCAGGCTCGCGAGTTCCAACACTTGCTCGACGCCGTCGGCCAGCGTGTGCTCAACGGCGGTGACCTGTCTTTCGAGGAGGCGCTGGTCCTCATTGGGGTCGAGGAGCGCGCCGATATTCTCGACCTGCTGGCGCGAGCCAACCGCATCCGCGAACATTTCAAGGGCAATAAGATCCATCTCTGCTCCATCATTAATGCCAAGGCGGGCGCGTGTCCGGAGGACTGCAAGTTCTGCGCGCAGTCGGCCGCCTACGAGACGGCCTCGCCGCGCCACGCGCTGATCGAGCCGGAGGCGGTGTTGCGGGCCGCCACGGAAGCGAAAGCCAACCACGCCCAGGCTCTGGCGATTGTCGCCGCGTGGCGCGGCATCGGCGAAGGGCCGAGGCTTGACGAGATCTGCCGTTGTATCGAGCAGCTCGCCCGCAGCGGCACCGTGCGCGCCGATGCGTCGCTCGGCATCATTGAGAGCCAGCGCGTGGCTGACCGGCTCAAGGCGGCGGGCGTGGTCTGCTACAACCACAACCTGGAGACGGCGCGGGACCATTTCCCGAACATCTGCACGACGCACACTTACGACGACCGCGTGCGGACGGTGCGCTACCTGAAGAACGCAGGCATCCGCGTCTGTTGCGGCGGCATCTTCGGCATGGGCGAGACGCGCCGGCACCGCGTCGAGATGGCGTTCGCGCTCAAGGAACTCGACGTGGACATCGTGCCGATGAATTTTCTGAATCCGATCCCTGGCACGCCCTTCGAGCGCATGCCGCCGCTGCCGCCGCTGGAAATCCTGAAAACCATCGCGGTCTATCGCTTCGTACTGCCCCGCAAGGAGATCCTCGTCGCCGGCGGACGCGAGGTGAACCTGCGCGATCTGCAGCCGATGATGTTCCTCGCCGGCGCCTCGGCCACGATGATCGGCAATTACCTGACCACGACTGGGCAGGACCCGAAGAAGGATTTGCAGATGATCCAAGACCTCGGCCTCGACCCTGATTGGGACGGGCATTGGGAACACGACCCTCGGGAAACCGAGGCGGTCATCAGCGCCTCAGTCTGAACACGAGGACGAATATGGAACCCCTGGCAATTCTCGTCACGGACAACGTGCTGCTCATCTCGCGCGCGGTGGACAGCCTCTGCCAACTCAACTATCGGGTGATCGAACAGCGCGACCCTGCGGCGCTGGTAGCCACGGCGCGCGAACAGCGGCCGTTGTTCACGCTGGTGGACCTTCGCTTGAAGCGGGGCGATCCCTGCGCGGCCATCACGGAACTGAAGAACGACCCGGCGACGAAACACGTGCTGGTTCTCGCCTTCGGCGACGACGCCAAGCCGGCCGCGCTCGACTTTGCGCGGCACGCCGGCGCGGACATGGTGACGTCCGCGGACGCCGTCGTCCACTACCTGCCGCAATTGATTGACCAACTGCTCGCGCTATGATTGTCACCTTTCGCTGTCCGCAGTGCCGCGCCGAACTCAGCTTCAACAGTTTCTCCCGCGACAGTGCGCCCTGTCCAACCTGCCGCCGTCGCATCGAGCTTCACATCACCGACGCAATGCGCCACCGCAATGTCGCGGATCGCTGCGTCATCTGCGAGTCCCCCGACGTGCGCGTCAGGCGATACTTCAACCTCTGGGTGGGCGTCGGTCTGTTCATCCTCGCGGCGGCCTTCGCATGGTGGCTGATCTCGAACCAGCAAAGGCATGGGCAGGCCGTTGTGGTGCTGGTCGTCGCGGGCCTGGTGGACTT
>JAOACV010000150.1 GCA_026417675.1 Verrucomicrobiia bacterium | reverse complement strand
GCTGATTGGCTTTGATTCCAACGATGTGGTGGCGTGGCAACTGGCGACCCGATTGCGGCCTTGGGTTTCCAAGTGCCGCGATACCATTCTGGCCACAAGACTTCCGCCTCGGCCGGCAACGCTGCGTTTGCAGGCTTGGGCGCAACCGGAACGCGCGACAGAGCTACTCGAGCGCGCCTGGTCGCTGGCCCGCCAGCGGCTGCGGCGCGGCGCCGACGAGTATGCGGCACCGTTGCTCGATCTGGCCACGCGCGAGTTGGCGTCATTGTATCGGCAGCAGAAGCGGTTCGACGACGTGGAGCGTTGCTGGCGCGCGTTGGCCGAGGACACACGCGACGCCGAGGCCGTGTTGAGCCTGCTGGGATTGTTGCTCGAACGCAACCAACACCAGCGGGTTGAAGCCGAGTGGAATCGCTACCGTCACGCGCTCGAGGGCGACGCACGCGGCCTCTACGTGCTGGCTCGTGTGGCCGCCGCCCAGGGCGACAAGGAGCGCGAGCGCGGGCTGGTCTCGACCGCCCTGTCGCTGTGGCCGCAGGATCCTGACCGGCACTACGCGACGGGCAACTATTTGCAGCAACGCGGCTGGCTGGAGTGGGCCGCGGGCGAGTTCGAGCGCGTGCTGGACATAACCCGCAATGAAGGCGGCCTCCAGTCGCACCAGTTCTCCGCGCGGCTCCGTCTCGCCAGCATTTACGGCCACCGCCGCCAGCGCGACAAGGAGGCCGAGCAACTGGAAAACGCCATTCACATTTATGAGGCCATGCAACAACGCGGCGAAGGCGGCGAGGCCGCGGCGCTGTTGGTCCGCGACCTGAAGTGCCGGTTGTTGTTGATTGAAGCGGAGAAGCAGGAGAAGGCTGGCGACGCCAAGATGCAGGAGAAGACGCTGCGCGAGGCGCTCAAGCTGTGGCCGCATCATCCCGATGCCGTGATCGCCCTGGTAGCGTTGCAGCGCAAACGCGGCGCCAAAGAAGAGGCGGCGGCTCTGGTCGAGACGGCGCGCGCGCACTTCCTCGCGGAGATCAAGAAACAGGCGGATGTGGCCGAGAACTACAACAATCTCGCCTGGCTGCTGGCCAACACCGACAGCCATCTTGAAGAAGCGCGCCAGTTGTCGCACAAGTCACTCGAACTCTCGCCCGACAACGCCGCCTACCTCGACACACTTGCCGAAGTTTATCTGCGGCTGGGGCAGCCCCAGCGCGCGGTGGAGTTGCAAAAACAGGCGGTTGAACTGGAGCCGGAAAGTCTCGACCTGCTGGAGCGGCTGAAGAAGTTTGAGGCGGCGGCCGCCGCCAAGCCCCCGATCCCCCACTCCAAGCCCCAATGAAGCTTCAAGAGCCAGGCTTTCATGATGGAACGCAAGGCCATGCGCAGGGATTGTGTGCTTGGAGTCCGGCGTTTCTTTGGAGTCTGCTGTTGGGAGTTGGCGGTTTCCTTGTTTCCCCGTTTTCCTTGTTCGCCGACGCTCCCGCTCCCCGGGAGCTGGCCTACAAACAGCAGCACGTGCGCGAGCGATACGAGGAATTGGAGAAGCAACTCGCGCGGTTGAACGAGCTGCTCTCGACCACCGACCCTGAAGGCGCGGCACGCGTCCAGAAAGCACTGACAGCGTCCCGTGAGGGCGTCGTGCTCTCCGAGTTACAGGAGGTCATCCAGTCGTTGCTCAACAACCGAACCAAGGCCGCCACGGAACGTCAGTCGCGCGTCGTGGAGCAACTCCAGCGGGTGCTCAACGTGCTGCAAGGGCACGACCTGTCGTGGGAAGACCTGCAGAAGCAGCTCGCCAANCTGCAGCGATTGCGCGACGCAGTCCAAAAGCTGATTGAGCGCCAAGCCAAGCTCGAACAACAATCCGGCCAGGCGATAAAGGATGCTGCCACCGGAAAGCCGCTTGATGCGGCCACGCTCGACCAGCAAAAGGCCGAACAGGCCGCCACGCGCGCCGAAACGGACAAGGCCGGCGCCGAGGCGAAACAGGCGGGCAAGTTCCCCGCTGACACCGTGGACCCCGGCGCGTTCGAGCGCGCCGCCAGAGCGATGCAGGAGGCCGAAAAAGCACTGGCCGAACGCAAGCCCGCCGAGGCCAACGCGCAACAACAAGCCGCGCTCGACGAGTTGCAGGCTGCCATCGGCCAGTTGCAGGCGCGGCTTGATTACGCAAAGGCGCGGCAGCAGGAGCGAACGTTGTCGGAACTGAAAGACGGTCTCAAGGCGATGCTGGAAAAACAAAAAGCCGTCACCGCAGCGACCGCCGCGCTCGACAAACAACTCGATCCGAAGACGCCCCCGCCGCGCGAGACAACCCTGAAGGCCGCCGGCCTCGCCGCGGACGAGAATGCGCTGGCCCAACGCAGCGACGGCTTCGTGAAAAAGCTCCAGGACGACGGCACCTCCGCCGTGTTCGGCAAAGTCCTCCAACAGACCGCCGGCATGTTGCGCGAGGTTGAGACGCGCCTAAAGAAAATGGAGACGGGCGAACCGACGCAGCAGCAACAGAAGCTCGCCGAACTCAATTTCCAGGAATTGCTCGAGGCCTTGGAGGAAGAGCAGGCCCGGCGCGCCGCCGCCGGCGTCGGAGGTGGCGGAGGCGGAGGGATGATGAAGACCTTGCTCTTGCCGCCCGCGGCGGAGTTGAAGATGCTGCGGATGCTGCAGGACCGCGTCAACCGCGGCACGCGCTCGCTGGACGAAGACCGCAAAGATCCGGAGAAACCCACCGCCGAGGAAACCGCCGCAGCCCAACAGCTCAGCCAGCGCGAAGCGCAAACGGCCGACGCCACCGAAGCGTTGAGGAAGAAGTGGAGCGAGTTGGCCCCCTCGAAGATCGGCCACGAGCCGGCCAGCCCTTTGCCCGCCGACCCGCTGAAGGAGTTTCTCAAGAAGACTCAAGAAGAACAGGTGAATCCGCTCACGCCGATCGGCAAGGACATGCGGACCGTCGAGGGCCAACTGGCCAAAGCCGAAACCGGCCGCGCGACGCAGCAGGTGCAGACGCGCATCATCCGCAGCCTCAACGAACTCATCGCCCGCGCCGAGCAGGCGCAATCGCAGGCGGCGGCGATGCCGTCCTTGCGCCAGCGCCAGCCCGCGAAGCTGCCCGCCGCGCAACAACAACAGCAGCAGCCCGGCGGCAACAAGCCGTCCAGCCACGCTCCCGTTTCGACCTTGCCGCCCGGCGACGGCGCTAAGGTCGGCACGCTCAACAAGGTCTTCGGCGGCGGCGACTCCGATGCGTGGGGCAAGCTGCCGCCCGAAGCGCGCGAGAAGTTCCTGCAAACGCTCAAGGAAAAGTTTCCCGACCGCTACCAGGAAATTTTGACGGAGTATTTCAAGCAACTGGCCGCGCCGACATCGCCGGGGCAGATGAAGTGAAGACCAACGGCAAAGGATCCACCGCGGAGATATGGCGCAGCGCGGCCTTGTCCAAAAGTGAAGCTCGTTCTCCGAACGCGCTCCGGGTCGCGCCGGCGTGCGCGGCTACGTTTCCATTTTGGCTGCGCTGCGCAGCCTCTTTGCGGCGCATGGCGGTCTCCATCCTGGCCGTGGTTGTCGCGCACCAAGCTGATGCGGCCACGTTGCGCTGGCGCGACGGGAGCCAGCGGACCGTTGAGCTTGCCGAACTGGCCAAGGTCGCCGTGGGGCAGGTCGAGGAACTTCGACTGGCGGAGCCGCCGCCGTCGGATCGGTGGCGGTTGGGCTATCTGGTCCAAACAACCGCCGGCGACTCGTTGCGCACCGAGCGGCTGCGACTGCGCCATGACCGTCTGCTTATCGAGACGCCGCTTGCCGGCCTGAGCGAACTGCCCTTGCACGCTGTCGCGCTGATCTGGCTCACGCCACCTGCGACGCTGCCCGATGCGACGCGACGCGAGATCGAACGGACCGCCGCCGGCACGCTGCGCCAGGACACGGTGTTCGTGCGCAAGGAGGGCGAATGGGTCACGGTGGACGGCGTTCTTCAATCGCTGGACGAGAACCGCGCTGTGTTCCGTTGGCAGGATGGCGAGCGCGAGATCCCGCTCACGCTGGCCGCCGCGATTGCGCTGGCTGGGAGTCGCCCCCCTTCCGCGCCGCGCGAGACGCTTGCTGCGGTCCACGGTTGCGACGGCTCGCGTCTGGTCGGCGCCTTGCGCTCGTGGGCCGCGGACGCCGCGGTGCTCGATACGCCGGCGCTGGGCGCTGTCACAGTGCCGTTGGATGGCGTGGCGGTGCTCGATGCCATCTGGGGGCGGAGCGAGTTCGTCAGTGATATGGAGCCGGCGGCAGTCAACGAGGCCGGTTACTACGGCACCAAGTTCCCGTGGCGTCGCAACGCGAGTGTGTTTGGCGGCCCGTTGACAATGCGCGGACGGGTGTTCGAGCGCGGCCTGGGCGTCCATTCGCGGTCTTCGCTGGCGTATCGCCTCGACAAGAAGTTTGCGCTGCTGGCCGGCGTGATCGGCCTTAACGACGGCGCGAGCGCACTCGGCCATGTCGAGTTCGTCGTCCGAGGCGACGGCAAAGAGTTGTTTCGTGCCCCCATGGCTGCGGGTGACGCGCCGAGGCCGTTGCGCGTGAGCGTCGCTGGCGTGGACATGCTCGAGCTGTTCGTGGATTTCGGCCGGAACGAGGACACCGGCGACCACGCCAACTGGGTGGAGTTGCGGTTGGTGAAGTAAGTCGCTTCGCCGCGGCGACTGTTGTGGCCGCCACTGCGAACGCGCCGGCCGCGAGTCCGAGCGCGGCGCGGCGGTTCATGCGCCCCGCGTTGCTCGTGTTCAGAAAGAGATGCGAACTTACAGGAGTGATCTTGTCAGCGACCGGCTGCTGGATCCCATTGCGGCTCGACGCCTTTCGCCAGCCAAAGTATCGCGACGCACAGCGCGATGATGAAGGGGCCTTCGCAAACGGTCCAGTGCCACGGCATCCCGACCGCGAGGTCCAACACCAGCATCCCGACCCCAAACAGCACGCCGATCAGAGCCTTGAAGATGATGACGGGTATGTAGCGGCGCAAGTGAAGCGAGAGGAAGAGGATGAATGCTCAGTAGCCTGAGTAGAGCAATGACGCCGAACGGGTTAGATAGTGGACAATGGTGGAGTCCGACAGCGGTCCCATGCCTGCGCTGCGGTGGATGACGTCCATCCACGCGAACGGCATGACCACTGCGCCCAAGGCCAGCAGGAGCATGGCCGCGTTGAAGCGCAACAACAGGACGAGCATTCGTTCTTTGTTCATGACGGCATGTGTTCCTTTCGCCGAGCAGGCGACGTGAGAAGGCGATGCCGCTTGCTGGCTGTGCGCCAGCGGCCTCCGCACGTCGGCGCCCGCGTTCCAGAAGTCCGTTACTCTAGAATCACCACACCGTAAGTCTTGAACGGCGGGACTTCCACGCTCGGTCGCAGACGCTGGCGCAGGCTGAGCTTCAGTTCCGGACCCTCCGGCGTGAGCAGCCGCGCCTCGCGGCAGGCTTTCCAACGACCGCCAAACTCCAGTGACACTCCTTTGGGCGTTTCGGTCGCGGCGTAGTTCACCAAGTGAACGACCAGCCGTTTCCTGCTGAGTTCGCAGGCACTCAAGGGCACCGTGTCCGCGCCCCGCAGCCGCACCGAGAGCCGGTCGCCGGCGGCGCGTTCGATGGCGTCGGCAAGTTGTCGCCAACCTTCGGGCAGCGGAACACTCAAAGAATAGTCGGCGCCAAGCTTGGCGAGGATCGCGCCGGCATCCACGCGAACGACGCGGCTGCCGTTGAGTCTGTCGAAAACGCCAGCGGCGCGCTGCTGGCCGTTTTCGTCGCAGCGACCGTTGTTGCCGACGAGGACCAGCGTGCCGCCGTTGTTGACGAACTTGCGGATGGATTCGATCTCGGCGTCGCGCAGGTGCGACTGGCCGGCCAGCACGAGCGCGGCAAATCCGTTCAAGCGGCTCATGTCTTCGCCGAAAATGGTTTCCCAAGCGAAGCCGCCCCGAATGAGCGTTTCCTCGGCGGCGGCGACCTGCGCGTTGGACTCCTTGGCGTTGAACGTCAGCGAGGCGAACGTCCGCAGCACCGCCACGTCGCGGACGGGGCGTGCGCCGGCGAGCAGTTTCTCGTTGCTGCGAACGAACCGCAGCGACCTGGCGAGCCCGTCGCACAGGTCGGGGCGGTCAATGCGCATGCGGTCGCCGTCGCCGGTGGGGCGCAATGCCCAGTTGGTGCCCGGCAGGCCGTTGTTGGCAGCCGCCTCGGCAATCTGCAAGGCGATTTCCGCCGCAGTATCCGGCAGACCCTGACCGGTTAATTTGTTGCGCCGCCAGACGGTGGAGATGACACGGTAGCCCGCGGCGGCGGCGTGTTTGTAGGCGCGAATCTGAGAGACCAGCACGCCGTTCTCGATGCCGGGGAAGTTGTCGTTTTCGGCGAACATCAGATTGAGGTGCCGGCCCAACTGCACGGGCCAAACGCTGCGCGCGTAAGGGCTGTTGAGGTCGCGCGGATAGGCGGGGTTGCCCAGCAAGATCACGTTCGGACGGATGCGGCGCGCATGGTTGCAAAGTTCGGCGTGGTAATCGGCCAGGCTTTCGCACCGAAACCGCACCCACTCCTGCAC
>JAOACV010000014.1 GCA_026417675.1 Verrucomicrobiia bacterium | reverse complement strand
TCCTTGCCCTTGGGCAGCAGCAGCGCGTTGGACGTGTAGAAATATTGCGCGTCGCCGGTGATGGCAAACTGCGGGATCGCCGCCTTGCGCCGGAGCAGGAATTGGTGGCCGATCTCCTCGTCCTCGCTCATCTGGGGTATTTGTGTCCGCGTCGAGAGGGGGGCGCCAATGCTCTGCGGCTGCGTGATTTCCAGTTGCCTGAACTGCGGCTCTTGGGCGGTAGCAGATGCCGGCAGAAGAGCCGCGCCGAGCAAAAGAGCCAGACTCACACCGGTTCCTGCCGGGATGCGTCTGCCCAAACGCTGCGCTGAACGTAGTTGGATGAGCATGTGTGTGAAAACGCCTCCAAAATATTGGCGCGAGACTACCACGACCGCGTCTCGCTAGACAAGAGCGGAATGGTCCGGGGTTTCAAGTGGGGCGCGTTCTCCGAACGCGATCCATCCCGGACTTCGCGTCGGCCACGAGCGCCGGGTTACTCGAACGTCTCCACGCGGATCATCACCGGCGGCGCCTTGACCACCGACAGACGGGCAATTTTCTCCAACGCCTTGCGCATCGGACCGTTGGGCGCGTCGTGGATCATCAGAATCAGCGGCACGATCTCGCCCTCGTGGCCTTCGGGCTGGATGATGGACATGATGCCGATCCTGGCCGCGCCGAGGATGGATGCGATCTTGGCCATCACGCCGGGCCGGTCCACGACGCTCAGCCGGACGTAGTAGCGGGAGGAGACCTCGTCAATCGGAAGCACCGAGCCTTTCAACTCGTGCGGCACAAACGGCGGCACCCGATGATGCGTGCCGAACTTCAAGTCCAGCGCCGCGTCGGCCACGTCGCTGAGCACCGCGCTGGCCGTCGCGTCCTTGCCTGCGCCGCGGCCGTAAAAAAGCGTGTCGCCCACCACGTCGCCGCGCACAAAGACCGCGTTGAACACATGGCTGACGCTAGCCAGCACGTGCGCACTGGGGATCAGCGCCGGATAAACCGACACCTGCACGCGCGAACCGTCGGTCTTCCGGGGTTTGGCGGGCGCGGCCATCTTCTTCACAATGCCCAACAACTTGATGGTGTAGCCGAGCTTGCCGGCAAACTCCATGTCCGCGCGCGTGATGTGCCGGATGCCCTCGACGTAAATGTCCTGCGGCTTCACCCAGAACCCGTGCGCCAGCGACGCAAGGATGCCGATCTTGTGCTGCGAGTCCCACCCGTCCACGTCCAGCGAAGGGTCTGCCTCCGCATAGCCTTGGCTCTGCGCTTCCGCCAGCACGTCGGCGAACTCCGCGCCTTCCGATTTCATCCGGCTAAGGATGTAGTTGCAGGTGCCGTTGACGATGCCGTAGAGCTGCCGAATGCGGTTGCCGACAAAACCCTCGCGCAACGACTTGATGATCGGGATGCCCCCGCAGACGCTCGCTTCGTAGTAGAGATTGGTGCCGTGCTGCTTGGCCGCCGCGAACAACTCCTCGCCGTGCGCCGACAACAACGCCTTGTTGGCTGTCACCACCGGCTTGCGCAGTCGCAACGCCGCCAGCACCATCGTGCGGGCGATGGTCGTGCCTCCCACCAGCTCGGTCACGATGTGGACGTTCGGGTCGTTGACCACACTCCGCCAATCCAGCGTTAAAAACGACCGCGGGATTTCATAAGGCCGCGGTTCGTCACAAGCCTTCACCGCCACCTTGGCGATGTGGATCCTGATGCCGAGGCGCGAGGCCATCAGACTGCCGTTCATCTGCAGGGCGTGAAACACGCCGCTGCCCACGGTGCCGCCGCCAATCATGCCGAGATTGACCTGTTGCATAACCACCAAGCTTGCCGCGAACCCCGTCCGCCGACAATTTCTTTTTTTTCGCGGCAAGATACAAGCGGTCGGTGCAAGCCGCGGCTCCTGGGCCTTCCGTTTTCCCTTTTCAGAGCCATCGTCGGCTGGCAACATGGGGCCACAGGACGCTTGCTATGAGAGCACTAAAGCTGTTTCTCCTGATCCTCTCGCCCGCTTGGATTGCGCTGGCGGCTGATAATCCGGGCGCGGCCACAACGACATCCAGATCGAATCGGTCCACGGTTGTGAACCGTGCGCTGCCCAAGCCGAACCCCGCGTTGGAGAAATGGATCGGCGTGACGGCGGGGCCGATTCCGGACATTGTTCGTTCCCATTTGCCCAACCTGCCGCCGGACCAAGGCGTCATGATCCACAACATCGCCAAGGACAGCCCGGCGGTCATTGCAGGGTTGGAGCGCTCCGACATCATCCTACGCGTGGACGGTCAGCCCATCGGCAGTCCGCAGGACTTGCAGGCGATGTTGAACCGCCGGAATTTCGGCACGCAGGCGCGGCTGGACATTATCCACAAGGGCGCCCCGAAGACGGTTTATTGCATTGTGCTGGAGGACTTGGAGAAAGCCGCGGCTGACGCCAACAAGGCCGCGGCCGAGGCGCGCAATCCATTCCGTGGCCTGAAAGGGGAGATGGTCTCTGCCGAATTTTCCTGCACCGACGCCGACGGCCGGCGAATCGCGGTCTCGGTGCCAACGCTGAACGAACTGGGGAAAAAGGCCGAGCAGGACGAGGAGTTTCGCAGCAAGCTCCAGCGTATCTTCGACAGCCTGTTGCAGAATCCGCAGGGCGTTACCGTCATTCTGCGCCCCGCGCAGCCGGCGCCGGCGAATCCGTAGCCGCCCAGAAGCAGCGGGTTCGGAGAACGCGCTCCACCGTCGCGCGGCAGGTTGATCGCCTCAATTCTTTGCGGCTGCTCCGAATCGCCGCGCGAACGCGGCGTCTTCGGCGGGCTGGTCGCTGTAGCGGTCGTAGATGCCGATGATGACGGCGTCGGTGGGCTTGATGCCGGCGTAGGTCTCGCGGAAGGCTCTCTCAACGGAGGCTGGGTTGTCGCTGAGGCGGCCGGCCGCCAGAATCTTGAACGCGAGGCAGGTGCGCTTGGTTTGACGGATGACCCTGAACATGCGCGGCGGGTCTTCTTCGAGATAGACTTCACGCACGGGAATGGGGACGTAGCCCAAAAGTTTCTTCAGTTCCTCGGCGGTGCGGTGGCGCTCATAGACGCAGGTCATGTAGAAGTCGAGATCCCAGCCTTTGGATTCGATGGCATCCACGACGGCAGGCATGTGGGTGGAAACGCCGACCATCAGACCCGCGTCACGGATGCGTTTGAGAAGCTCGTTGACTTTGTCAAGTTGGCCGGACTTGAAGAGATGGTCGGTGACTTCGCCGTGATGGGCGACGCCAATACAGCCGGCTTTGACCAACTGGGGGATGTCGTCGGGCTTGGTCGCCAGAGAGATGTAATGCATCCTGCCGCCTTCGGCAACGAGGCGCTGATACAGTTCCACGTGGGCGCCGCTGGATTGCCAGCAGTTGATGCCGACCTCCTGGCAGCGGCGCAGGGTCTTCAGGATTTGTTCGGGCGTGTAGTAGGCGCGCATCTCGCGATTGACGAAGCCGGAGAGATGAGAGCCGCCGTTGAAGGGGTTCGCGCCGCAAATGAGGCGCGAGATGAAATGTTTGCCGAACGGCACGCAGGGCATGAGGTCAACGCCGGTCGCGGCGAAGGCTGCGCCCTGAGAGTATTGCCGCGCGATCGCCAACGCGGCGGGCAGGATGGCGGCGCGCTTGAGAAAGTCGCGCCGGCTGTCGAGTCGGGTGGTGTTCATTGCCTGACTTTGTCGCCGAGAACGGCGCGAAGTTTCTCGCGCAGTTCGCTGGCCTTGAATGGTTTCTGGAGAAAGCCGGCGAGGCCCTTGCCGACGAAACGGTTGATGGCGTCCTGTTCGTTGAACCCGCTCATGAGCAGCACAGGTGTGGCCGGGTTGATTTGGCGCATCACACGGAAGGTCGCCTCGCCATCGAGCCGCGGCATGGTGAGGTCCAGGAGCACTGCGACAATCTTGGCGGAGTGCTCGCGAAAGAGTTCCAGACCTTCCTGCCCGTCCTTGGCCAGCAGAGCCTTGAAGCCGAACGAGGTCAACATGCGGTCCGCCACGCTGCGGACGGTTTCCTCGTCGTCCACGACCAGAACAGTGCCCGACCCGCGCCAGTCGGAGCCGTGCGTCGCGGGCGTCGTGATATCGTCGGCCGTGCCGCCGGCGGATGGGAAGAAAACCTTGAAACAGGAGCCGCGGCCTGGCTCGCTATAGACCTTGATGGCGCCCTTGTGGCCGCGCACGATACCCTGCACGGCGGCCAAACCCAGCCCGCGTCCGGCAAACTTGGTGGAAAAGAACGGGTCGAAAATCCTGGCCAGCGTTTGGGCGTCCATGCCGCAGCCGGTGTCACTGACCTCCAGGAACACGTAATCACCCGCCGGCAGTTCGGGTGCAAGGTGCGTCTTGGCCAGATACTCGCTGTCCAGACGTGCGGCGCCAGTGGTGACGGTGACCGTCCCGTTCTTGTCGCCGAGGGCCTCGGAGGCGTTGATGACGAGGTTCATAATGACTTGGCGCAGTTGGGTTGCGTCGGCCAGCACGGGCGGGAGGTTTGCGGCGAGATGAAACTGAAGCGAGGCGTTCTTGCTGATGGCCAGCTCCAACAAGTGCGTGGTTTCCGTGACGAGCCGGCTGAGATCAATCCGGGTGACCACGAAACGGCCTTTCCCGGCGTAGGCGAGCATTTGCCGGCAGAGGTCCGCGGCGCGCGCGGCGGCGTTCTCGATGCCTTGCAGGAACGGCCGGGCGGGCGACGTGGGCGGCAAGTCCATCTGGGCCAGGCTGGCGTTGCCGAGGATGCCGGTGAGCAGGTTGTTGAAATCGTGCGCGATGCCGCCGGCGACCAGGCCAAGACTTTCGAGTTTCTGGGTTTCTTGGAGCTTGCGTTCGATCCGCAGCCGCTCCTCCTCGATCTGCTTGCGCTCGGTGATGTCCTCCACCGTGCCGATCATCTGCGCGGGCTTGCCCTGCGGGTCGAGGATGACCTCGGCTTTCTCCAGCACGATGCGCTCCGAACCGTCGGGCCGCACGATACGGTGTTCGGAGCGATACGGTTTGCCGGTGCGCAACGCCTCGGCGAACTCCGTCCCGACGCGTTCGGCGTCGTCGCGGTGCGTCGCCTGAAGCCGCACATCGGGCGTCGGCGTGAACTGCTGCGGGTCGCGACCGAAGATGCGGTAGGTCTCCTCAGACCACGTCAGCGTGTCCTTGGTCAGATCGAGGTCCCAACTGCCGATGTGGCCGATACGCTGGGCTTCCACGAGGTTGGCGTGCATCCGGCGCAGCAACTCCTCGGCGTGCTTGCGCTCCGCCACCTCCTTCTTTAACAACTCGTTGGCCAGCGTCAGGCTGGAGGTCCGCTCAGCGACCTGCTCTTCAATGACCTCGGTGCGGCGGCCCAGCAGACGATGGATGATGCGCAGGAGAATCGCGCCCAAGACGCCGCTGGCCAGCATCAGCTCCGGCAGCCACGACCACTGCGAATGCACCCATTCAGGCGAAGGCCGAAACAGCAACCACAATCGCCGGCCTGCGATGTTGAGGACGTTCTGGTGGCAAAGACCCCTCAAAAACTCGTTCTCGGAGGGGGTAGGCGCCGGTTTCAAACGCAGCCGAGAAGGGTAGCAGTAAAAAAAGGAGTCCTTGGCTCCTGGCGTCTTGTCGAGGATCAGGATTTCCAACCCCGGTGGTGACACGCCCTCGGAGAGCGGATCAAAGAGGTCCTCCAAACGGAAAACCAAGCGCAGGAATCCGCGCAGCGTTTGCCGCCGCTGTTCAACGGTGGCGGGCGCCGGGCTGGCCGTGTAAAGCGGTTGCGCAAGAATCCAAGCCGACTTGCCGCCGATCTCCTGTAGGATCTTCAACTTGCCGGTGCCCACGAGTTGGCCCGTGTCGCGCGCCCGTTCCATGATCTCCCGATTCGGCCCGGCCAGCGTGTCCCATCCCAGAATGACCTCATTGCCCTGAACCGGCTCGACGAAGTAAAGAGGCCAGTATTCAGCGCGTTCTCCGGNGCGAACGACAGCTCCCGATTCGCCTGGCTCGGTGAACTGAAAATCTTTCAGCCCTTGCTGGCGCGCCGCGGCTTCACAAGCCGTCCGCTCGGACGCCCGGACCCGCGGCACCCATTCCACCGCTTGGATTTCGGGATAGCGCTTCAAAATGTCCTCCGCCGCGCCCCGAAACTCCTGGCGGGTCACCTCCTCAGAGTAGACGAACAACAAGCGCAGCGCCGACATCACATCCACCGCGCGGCCCACGCGCTCCTTCAACGCGTGGGTTTGACTCTCCGCGCGACGCCTGAATTCTGTCTCGATACGCTCCCATTCCCTGCGGTCGGCCAGATTATACGCCATCCACGTCAGCGCAATCAGCAGACACGCCACCGCCACCGACAGATAACGCTGCCACCTCGATGTGGCGATCGGCCTCCTCGCGCTGTGGTCTTTTGGCTCCATCGTCCGGGCCATTGATAGACGTTTGCTAACGCCAAGACAATCAAAACCGCAACCGCGAGAAGCGGCCGTTTGTCGCCAGTCAATACCGAGGATGGTCGGTCTTGGCTCGGCTTGGCGTAGCCGCCAAGGGAACTCGCCGGTGGGATCCGACCGATGAACTATGGGCGCGCACGAGAATCATCGGCCGCGTGGCGGAACTGAAGCGCGCGGGGCGCAGTTGGGTCAACGTCGCCCCTATTTCAGCAGCGGCTCGATCTCCTTCTCAAACACTTCGGCCGGGTGAAAGCCCACACGGGGCTCGCCGACCTTCCGGCCGCTCTTGTCGAGGATAAACGTGGTAGGAATGCTGTTGATGCCGCCCCATGCGGCCGTGGTGTCCTGGCCAACGACAAAAACCGGATAGTTCACCCGCTGCTCTTTGACGAAGTCCGCCACGGTGGCCGTGTCGTCGTCCAGCGACAAACCGACGACCACGAGGCCCTTGTCGCCGAATTTCTTCTGCAGCTCGATGAAGCCGGGGATTTCCTGTCGGCAGGGCGGGCACCATGTGGCCCAGAAATCCACAATCACCACCTTGCCTTTCAACGATTCGATGTAGGCATCCACCTCGGCCTTCTTCAACTGTTTGACCTCGGGGCGTGGCGCGGCCGGTTGACGCCCACAGCCGGTCAGCACCCACATGGCAGCCAACGTCACGGATAGAATGCGAATCATAAGTTATGGTCAATCTCCTTTCGTCGGGCACAAGCTAGAGTGTGCTGTCGCTCCCGGCAAGTCGGTTGTTCAGAAACCCGCGCACGATTCAGAGACGGAATGAGGGCACGAGAACGTTCGCGCAGCGCCGGCTCAAAGCGGCTTTTCATCGCTCAATCCTCCACCTTGGAGTCGCGCATGAGCAGGTCCTGCTCGGCTTGGCGCGGATTCTTGCCCTCGTAGAGCATCGCGTAAACCTCGTCCATGACCGGCGTCGTGACGTTCAGCTTGCGCGCCAGATGATATGCAGCGCGCGCGGTGGGATAACCTTCCGCCAACATCGGGTGCGACGCCATGATCGCCTCGATGGTTTCACCACGACCCAGCCGTTCGCCCAGCGCGCGGTTGCGGCTCAGCCGCGAGAAACACGTCAACGTCAAGTCGCCGAGGCCGCTCAAGCCCGCGAACGTTTCCGCCTGTGCGCCGCACGCCACGCCGAGACGGCGCATTTCCGTTAGCGCGCGAGTGACCAGCGCGGCTTTCGTGTTGTCGCCGTAGCCCAGTCCGTCGCCGACACCGGCGGCGATGGCGATGATGTTCTTCAACGCGCCGCCGAGTTCGACGCCGAGCGGGTCGCCGCTGCGATACACGCGGAATGTCGGCCGGTGAAACATGGCCTGCACGTGTCGCGCCGCGCTCTCGTTCTCGCTGGCGCAGACCACGGCGGTGGGGATGCCGCGCGCCACCTCCATGGCAAAGCTGGGGCCGGAAATCGCGGCGACGGGATTTTTCGGCGCTTGCTCGCGCAGAATCTGGCACATCGTGTCGCCGGTCTCGTATTCGATGCCTTTGGTCACGCTGACCAGAATCGCCGGCGACGGTTTGAGCCTCGAGGCGACCTGTCGAAACGCTTGGGACGGCAGGGCGAACACCAGACAGTCGCGCCCTGCCGCGGCGCGGTCGAAATCCTCCTCGATCTGCCAGTCGCGCGGCAGCTCGACGCCCGGCAAGTATCGCTCGTTATGGCCGGCTCGCAGCGCCGCCAGCGTCAACCCGTCAATGTCCCACAGCGTCACCGCATGGCCGTTGTCGTAAAGCAGTTTGCCGAGCGCCGAACCCCAGGCGCCCGCGCCGAGCACGGTGACGTTCATGTCGTTGTCTCCAAGTTGGTCACGGTTGTGAATCGTTCTGTCTGTTCAGCGTGGCACAAGCGGCTCGCTTGCGCGGGAACCATCAATCCCGGCGCCGCTTTCCTGCGCGGGCGAGACGCTTGCGCCACCTTTGCAGGCGGCTCCGCCGCGTTTCGGGGCGTATCTAGTCAGACACGCGCGGCGGGCGCAAGAACCGAGATGGCGGAAACGCGTGCGGAATGCGGAGCCCCCGCGCCCTGGCCGCGTCGAGGCGAGATCGCATGATTGGGCAGTGTCTTAAGGCTCCCCACACTCTTCAGTAGCCTGACTTGATCAACCCATCCGCCAATCACTTCCCGCCCGGGAGGAACTCGGCCAGCGCCAACCATGACTGCGCGCACGTCAACAGAAGCGCGAATCGTTTCGTGTGACGGAAGATGTTCTATATCTGCCTGACGATTTCCTCCACGAACAGCCGCGCTTTCTTTGCTTCAGCGGTCAGCTTCGCGGGGTCGCTGCGGTCCAGACACTCGACGATGAGCGGGCCGCTGCTGAACCCGCCTTTCTTCAGCCGCGCGAGGACCGCCTTGAAGTTCACCTGGCCGGTGCCAGGTGTGAGCATGACCTCGCCGCCGTAGGGACTCTTCTTCGGCGGCGCAGCCGGGTCCGCCTTGGCGGGCCGGTAGTCCTTCACGCACATGCCGACCACCATCCCGTCCACGACCGCGGCGTCGTCCACCGGGTTGAGCTTGCCGTTGGAGTAGAAGAAGATGTTGCCGGGGTCATACCAGATGCGGAAGCTCTTGTGGCCGACCTTCTCGACGATCTTGCGGCAATCCGAGCCGTTGGCGTTGTTGCCGCCGTGCGGTTTGACGCTCATGCCGACGCCCTTCAGCGCCGCATAATCGCAACACTCGGCAACGACTTTGTAGTAAGCGTCGGACAGCTTCTCGTTCGTGCCGCCCAGTAACAAGTTGCCTGCCTTGGCCGCCGCAACGTTGTCTATGAGCTTCTTCAGCCCCTCAATGCCGGCCTCGATGGATTTCTGAACAGGGAACCCGCCGCCATAGACCGAGACGGGCGTCAGGCCGCGCTGACGGCATTCGTCGCCGATCTGGCGCGCCTCCTCCAACGTCGTGTCCACTGAGATGACCAGCCGCCGCGGCGCCTTGGTGGTCATCAGGCCGCAGAACTTGTAGCCCGCCTCGGCAATGGCATCGAGCGCGACGCGATACTCAACCTGGTCCCACGGCCGCGTGTAACAACCGATCTGCCAGCCTCCGCACTCCCCTGCGGCGGCGGAAAAGCGCGACGCAGCCAGCCCGACGGCACCCAAGGCTGCGGTTTGAGTGAGGAAGGCACGACGGGTCATTGCGGACGGGATGGTTTTCATGGTGCGCGGATTATAGCGGGCGCGGGCCGTCTTGCCACAGCAAACCTTGCGGAGGCCCGCGGTCAGCTCACTGGGCAGCGGCTTCGAACAGGGAGACGCAGACCACCTCGCGGCCGGCGCGCGCGAAGACGCACCGGCCGGCAAAGGCGGGATGCGCCCAGGTTTTGCCGATGATCTTCGTGCGCGACTGTTCGTTGTAGCCGGCTGGGGTCAGACGCGCGAGGATCAGATGGCCCTCGGCGTTGAGTATGATCGCGCGGTCGCGGTCGCCGAGCCAGACGAGGCTGGCCTGCGGGTCGCGGCCCTTCGGCGTCATGCGATGGCCGTCGTCCCAGACTTTCTCGCCCGTCGCCAGTTTGAAGCAGGTGAGGCCATGCGACCGGTCGAGCAGATAGACATGGCCGTCGCGATAGAGCGGTTGCGACATCTCGCCGCGCAGGTATTGGTTCTCCTCCCACAGCAGCGTCGCGTCGGTCGCGTTCTTGCCGAGACGCACGGCCTTCGAGCCTTCCCAATAGCCGCAGACCAGAACAATGCCCTCCTGAAAAATCGGCGAAGCGATCGAGACGCCATAGGTGACTTTGTAAGGAACTGCCCAGAGCGGCTTGCCGTCGCGCGGGTCGAGGCCGCGGATGTTTTCCGGCGTCCAGCCGATGAGCTGCGGCCTGCCGTGGTGCTTGATGATAATCGGAGTGCAGTAGCCGCAACGGTCGGCCACGCTGCGCCAGATCTCCTGGCCGGTCTTGCGGTCGAACGCAATGTAGCAGCCGTCCGGCTCGGCGCCGCTGTGGATGATCACCAGATTCTCAAAGATCAGCGGCGACGCCGCAAAGCCCCACGTCGGCCGTCGGGCGCCACATTCGCGGACCATGTCCTTCGACCAAATCAGCTTGCCCGTGGCCGCATCGAGACAGAAGAGATGGCCGAGCGCGCCGAGCGTATAGACGCGGCCATCGTTCACTGTGGGCGCTGCTCGCGGACCGTTGCCGTGCTGGAGACTGCCGTAGACCACGGCGTAGGTGTGCGTCCACAGCGACTTGCCGGACACGGCATGGAAGCAGAGCAGGCGCTCAACCTCCTGCGGCTCCGTCTGGCGGTCCATCGTATAGACGCGCCCGTCGGCCACGGTCACGCCCGCGTCGCCGCCGCCAACCGGCTGGCGCCAGAGTTGCCGCAATCCTCCCGCCGGCCACTTCTCCGGCAACTTCGGCCCGTTCCAAGTGCCGTCGCCGCGCGGCCCGCGCCAGCGCGGCCAGTCTTCGCCAGACGCCACGCGCAAGAGCATGCTTGTTGCAAGCGCGACAGTGATCGTTCGGTGGATCGTTGTCGAGTTCATGGCAGGTTCATCATAAGGCCGCAGACATTACAACATCGGTGGAGAAACCGGCCCGTCTCCAAGCGCAGGTTTAACCCGTCCACGGCGCGCGCGTCGCCGAAAGAGCGCGTTAATCCGTTGGTTTCAATCGCCAGTTCCATCCGTCAATCGAGGTGTCCTATCGTGGTTTGATCGTCTTCAACGCTTCCTGTGTCTCAGCATACATGCGGCGCGCCAACGCGACGCGCTTGGCCAGCGTTTCATCGCTGGCCACGAGACGCTCGGCTTGTTCGAGACAACTTCCCATGCGCGCCATGACTTCCGGTGAAAAGACCGTGGGGGCGAGCACCTTCATACCCGTTGTCCCTTGCAGGCCGTAGGAAACACACGCGTTCCAGTCCTGCATGGAGCGCTCCATCGCCATGAAGTAATCGCGCATCGGCGCGGCGGCGGGGCCGTAGAACTTCGCGAAGTAATCGTCGAGCAATGTGTCCGCGTTGAGGTCGGCGTTCCAACAGAGCTTGGCGGCGAGATAATAGTTGAGGCCGAGCCGATGCCACAGCGTGTCGCTGAGTTGCGTGTAGAATCCTTCCACGCCGCGCTTGCGATAATAAGGGATGTCGCTCCGAATCGTGTGCACGAGCGGCCACGGCAGGTTGGCGCGCGCCATGCCGCCGATGGAGTAATACTCGTAGATGAACAGGTGCGGCGACAGCTTCAACCACTGGTCGAGGATTTTTCGGAACTCCTGGTTGGGCTGGAACTGCTTGCTCGGTTGGTAGGTCGCGCCGGCCTTGCAGCCGTCGCTGTCCAGCGGATGATTGTGACAGAAATAGAGGTGGCAGAGTTGGAAGAACAGGTTCGACTCCGGCCGGTAATCCTTGTCGAGCGGCGGGCGCGCATACATGGCGTAAGCGCCGACCTTGATGAGCACACTGGGATGCTTTTGTTTCACGAGCCGGGCGACCTCGTTGTTGAAGATGGCCAGCCGGCGCGAATACTTCGCAAACCAGTCCCGGCCCGGCTCGTCGCGCGCGGTGCATTGCTCGCACTCACAGAAGCCACCGCCATCGTTGGGCGAGAGCGTGATGATCTCGATGCCCGGCTCCGCGTCGAGCGTGGCGATGAGGTTCTTGGCCACCTCGCGGATGACAGCGGGATTGGACGTGCAAAGCTGGTTGCCGTGGGTCTTGCTCTTGGTGACGGCGCGTTTGCCCTTGACCATGGCGAAGTATTCCGGGTGCTCGGCGAAATACTTCTCCGGCGGGATCAGCACGACGAAGGTGTGGAAGTGCCACTTCCAGTTGATGCCGACGTTGCGATCACCGGCTTTTACGTAGGCGTTCATCCGCTGGCGCAACGACCATTCCCCGTCGCCGACCCAGCGCACGCGGAACGATGGCTTGAACATGAGGTTGATCTTGCCGATCTCCAGCATGTCCCGCTTCGGCACGTGCTCGCCGAGTTCACCGGGCATGAACCAGCGCACGTCGAAATAGCGCTCCAGCAGTTCGTAAACGCCAAAGACCGTGCCGAGGTCGTCGCGCCCCAGCACGATCAGCCCGCCAGGCACCGAGCGCAACGCGAACCCATCGCGCCCCATTGTGCGTTCGCTGGGCTTGACGCCTGCTGCAGCCGCTTTGCGCGTGTTGCCGATGAAAAATGAATAGGCGGATTTTTCGGCCGCGTCTTCCTTCACCACCGGCAGTTTGGCGCCGGAAATCTTCTCGAAATACCGCTGCAATTCCGTGGCGGCGAATTGCTCCAGCCACGCGGGGCTTGCGGGTGTGACAATCTGCGCCTTGGGTTGACGCGCCCGTGCGATCTCGACGAACGGCTTGCCCATCGGTTCGTAGAGCGCGGCGGCAGCGCTTTCCGCCATCAGTGCTACTGCGAGTATCGTCTGCACGATGACTGCGAGGCGGATCGCGTTCTCTGAACACGATAATCGTTGCAAGCCGGCAGCATCGCGTTCGGAGAACGCGATCCACCGGAAACGAGTGACGAGGCGATATTGAAGCAAGCGTGCTCCCCATCCGCATCGTAATCCCAACGGTTGCGATTGCATGGTCGTGTGTTTATTCCTTCTCCACATGCGCCCGCAGCGCGGCGGGCATGGGATGTTCGAGTTGGACGTTCTGCCGGCGCAGCGCGGCGCGTAGCCGGTCGGCGGGCACGTCGGGCAGGTCCACCTTCAACTCCTTCGCCAGCGCCGCGGCGGTGCCGGCCGCCTGGCCGAGTTGCATCATCGTGCGTGAAAGCCGGCAGCTTGACGCGGCGATCGAACTAAAGCTGGCGGCGCGGCAGGCCACGAGCAGGTTGCGGAAGCCTTTCGGGATCAGGCAGCGGTAGGGGACGCCGTAAGGCTCGGTCAGTTCGCCGCGATGTTTCGAGTGGCTGCCGTGGGTGTCCATCATGTGATCGGCCAGACAGATGATGTCCGGATGCTTCTGGCCGCTGAGACCGGCCAGCAGGTCGTTCTCGGTCAGCACATATTCTCCCACGACGCGCCGGGACTCGCGGACGCCCAGCGCGGGCGCCATCCACGAGAGGCGATAGTGCCGAAACTCCTCGATGTGCGTCTGCCAGTCATGCCAGTGGGCGCGCACCCGGCGCTGGCATTCGGCGAGCGCGGCGTCGTAACCAAGCTTCATGAATTCCTCGCCCTCCATCGTAGGCAGCATGTTGATGTTCAGGTCGCCGTTCGGGTAGTGGTTGACGTGCGCGATGGGAAAACTTTTGCGCCACCAGCACCGCGCCGGAAGCCCGTCGGCCAGCGGCTCGATCCGCGGCTCTTTCACCGGCGTGACGCGGTAGATCAAG
>JAOACV010000149.1 GCA_026417675.1 Verrucomicrobiia bacterium | reverse complement strand
GCCTTGCGCCGGCTGACACGCCTGCCGGTCTTCATCTCGATCGAGAAGCTGGCGCGGTTCGTGGCGGGAGGCTGTGGATGGACATGAAAACGTTCACGGGCGAAATCACGCGGCAGACCAAGGGTAACAGTCATGTGGTGAACATCACGCAAGACGTGCAGGCGTTGATTCGCCAGAGCGGCATTCGCGAGGGGCAACTCACCGCGATGGTCATCGGCTCGACGGCGGCGCTGACGACGCTGGAGTTCGAGCCGGGCTTGGTCAACACGGACGTGGCGGCGATGATGGAGCGTATTGCGCCGGAGGACGGCGCTTACGTTCACGAGGCGACCTGGGGTGACGACAACGGACACAGTCACCTGCGCGCGGCGCTGATGGGGCCTTCGCTGGCGATGCCGGTCGTGGATGGTCATGCTCCGCTCGGCACGTGGCAGCAGGTGGTGCTAGTGGATTTCGACACGCGCCCGCGACAGCGGCGGGTAGTGGTGAACATTATTGGCGAGTAGGTGCCGCAGCCGGTCACAAACGGCTGCCGGACCCGGTGCCGGTCGTCTGTCGTTCCTGGAGGGCGCGCAGCAGCTTGCCGTGAATGCCCCCGAAGGCGCCGTTGGAGAAAACCACGATCACATCGCCCGGCATCGTCTGCGGCACGAGCGCGGCGACGATGGCCTCGGCGTCCGGCAGATAGCGCGCCGGTCGGCCCCGCCCCGCGATGTCGGTGACGAGCCTCTCGGGCTGGAGCCGCTCTTCTTCGGGCAGCTCGTCGAGCCGGTCCACTTTGCTGACAAACGCGCCGTCAGCGCCGGCAAGCGCGTCGGCCAGTTCGCTTTGAAACACGCGCCGGCGGGTGGTGTTGCTGCGCGGCTCGAAGACGGCCCACAGCCGCCGGCCGGGGAAGCGCACGCGCAAGGCGGTGAGCGTTTCGCGAATGGCGGTCGGATGGTGGCCGAAGTCGTCAATAACGGTCCCCCCCGCCGCCTCCCCGCGGATTTCCTGGCGGCGTTTGACGCCGCGAAACTCGTCGAACGCCGTCTGCATCTGCGCCGGTGACAAACCGTGGTGCAGGCCGGCGGCGATGACGGCCAGGGTGTTAAGGACGTTGTGACGGCCCACGAGCGGCACGCGAAAGCGCGGCAGCGGCGCGTGGAGCTTGGGGCGGGCGACTTGAAATTCGGTGTGGTCGGGACCGAGGTGAATGTCCACGGCCCGAAAATCGCTCTGGGGGCCGAGGCCGAAAGTGTGGACGGTGGCGGGGGCGCGGCTGGCGACCTCCCGCGCGTTGGCGTCGTCGCCGTTGACCAGCAGCAGGCCGTTGCGCGGGATGATGTTCACGAGCCGGCGGAAGCTCAGCTTAATGTCCGCCAACGAGGCGAAGATGTCGGCATGGTCGAACTCGATGTTGTTAATGATGACCGTGTCGGGCAAGTAGTGGAGGAACTTGCTGCGCTTGTCGAAGAACGCGGTGTCATACTCGTCGCCCTCGATGATGAAGTAGGAAGGTTGAGGCTTGAAGTTCAACGATGGCGGGAGCGGAGGGCAGGCGCAACCCTGGCCGAGGTTGAGCGGGATGCCGCCGATCATGTAGCCGGGCGCCAGGCCCGCCCGCTGGAACGTCCACGCCAGCAGCGAGGTGGTGGTGGTCTTGCCGTGGGTGCCGGTGACGACAATCGAGGTCCGGCCGCGAATGAAAAACTCCCGGACGACGTCCGGCAACGACGCATAGCGCAGATGGCGTTCCAGCACGGCCTCGGCCTCCGGGTTGCCGCGTCGGATGACGTTGCCGATGACGACGAGGTCCGGCCGGCCCACTCGCTCCAAGTTCTCGGCCGCGTAAGGCGACAGCGTGGGGATGCCCTGCTCGACCAGGAAGGCCGACATCGGAGGATACACGTTCTCGTCGGAGCCGGTAACGCGCAAGCCGCGCCGCTGGAGCAACGCCGCCACGCCCGCCATCGCGCTGCCGCCGATGCCGAGGAAGTGGATTGAACGGACTTGTTCCGGCGCAAACACGACGGAACGGTAGCGCGGTTGGCGGCGTTTGGGAACCTGATTTTGAGTTGATTTTGAGTTCTCGCGCGGTCAACTTTTCCCGCGACTTATGCCGACCTACGAATACGAATGCAACAAATGCGGCCATGTGTTTGAAGTGTTCCAGACCATCAAGGAACCGCCGAAGAAGACCTGCCCGCGCTGCAAGGGCCGGGTGCGCCGGCTGATCGGCACGGGCGCGGGGCTGCTTTTCAAGGGATCAGGCTTCTACATCACCGATTACCGCAGCGAGAGCTACAAGTCGGCGGCCAAGAAGGAATCGCCCGCGCCGACGCCCGCGAGTTCGCCGAAGACAGAGCCGGCCAAGTCGCCCCCCGCGGCGAAGGAATCCAAGAAATGATCAAGTGCAACGTCTGCGGTTACGACAACCCGCTGGGCCGCGTGCACTGCATCCAATGCGGCTCGAAGATTGACCTCTCGAAAGTCGTGCCGCCCAACCGTGCCACCGGCGCGCGGGGCGAGGTCGTCGTGACACGCAGGGGCGGAACCGGAGGCAGGACTCACATTTTGCGCGCCATCTGGAAAGTCGTGGACTTGATCATCCTGGCCGCGCTGGGCATCGGCATCGTGTTGATGTGGCGGGAACCGGCCGTCCGCGACATCCTGCTCGACGCCCCACAGGCCGTCGCCGCCCAAGCCAAGCTCGACACGCTCGCCCAGTCGGCGCAGAGCGGCAAACCCGCGACCGTCGAGTTGAGCGAGGCGGAGATCAACTCCTACCTGAACCATCCCGCCTCGCCGCGCCGGCTGCGATATGCAGAAGACACGCCCGGCGCCACCTTCCAAGCGCGACTGGCCAAGTATCAAATCCAACTTGAAGGCGGCAACCAATTCACCATCATCGGCGTTGGCGAAATCCGGGTCTCCAAGTCCGTCAAGCGCGTCATACTCCGGCTTGACGGTTCCTTGGTGGACACGCCCGGCGGCCGGCGGATGAAGTTCAACCACGCCTACGTCGGCGAGTTGCCCCTGCACAAACTGCCCGCCGGCCAGCCCATCGTGGACTGGTTCGCGGAATTCTTCTTCCGCTTCCAGACTCTCGACGCGGAGTGGAAACTCATCAAGGGCGCGCGCGACGTGCAACTGGCGGCCGGCAAGGCCGTCGTTGCGGTCGGCCCTGCAGCCGTCACACCTGCGGCGGGCGCGCCGGCAGCGGGCCGTTGACCATGCAATCACGGCGGCCGATTTGCGTCGCGGCAGCCGTCCTCGGCGTGCTTGCCTTCGGGACCGATGCCGTTGCGGGCGCAACCAACCGGTTCTCACGCACCATCAGCCAGTCCGGCCAGATCTATGTCTTCTCCGACGATCCCGCGCAGGGCGCCGCCCTCGCCGCCTATTGCGAAGACGTGCGCGGCCGGCTGCTGAAACGTTTGGGCGATGAGGGGCCGTGGCGCGCGCCGGTCGTGATCCTCGTTCAGCCGCGGCCCCGCGAGAGCGCGCCGCCCTTGCCGGGCGAGGAGTCGCTCATTCGCTGCTCGGTCGCGTCGGTGTCGGGCTACCTGCGGTTTCAAATCGAGTTCACCGTGCCGCCGCCCGTGGACGCGGCCCGTTTCGTGCGCGCCCTGGTCGGCTCGCTTTGCGCCGAGATCGCCAACCGCAGCGCCGGCAAAGTCGCCCCCGGTCAGTCCATCGCCCGTGTGCCGACATGGCTGGTGGCGGGGTTGAGCCACGGCATGCGCGACGACGCGCGCCACGCCGCGTTGACCGAACTGAAGTCTGCGGTGGACCGACGCAGTCTGCTGACGTTTGAACAGATCACCGAGGCCTGGACCGCGCCCGCCAATCCGCGCGAAGCCGCCGCTTACGACGCGCAATGCGCCATCCTGCTCGAGGCGCTGGAGGAAGAGCGCGACGGCCGCGCCAAACTGCGCGCGTTCCTCACCGGACTCAAACCCGGCGCTTCCTGGGGCGAGGCTTTTCTGCGCGCCTTCGGCGATGATTTTTCCGATCCGGCTGTGGCTGAACGATGGTGGTCGGCGCGGGCTGCGGCGAAAGCCTCCAAGATCGTGCCGCAGGCGCTGGGCGCGCTGGAGACGCGGCAGCGCTTGGAGGAGGCGCTACGGATCGTCTGGCCGGCGGCACCCGGAGCGGAGCCGGCAGTTGTGATGTTCGACGACCTCGCTGGCAGCCATAGCGACACCAAGACTTTGCTGACGGCGCTGGGACCGAGCGAGACGCGGCTGATGACCCTCTCGCCGCTGGCCCACCCGTTGTATCGCACGGCCATTGGCTACTACCTGGATGCCATCCGACAGTTGCGCAAACAGACCGCCGCGGCATCCAACCCATCGTGGACGCGCCATTTGGATATCACCAGAATGGTGCGCCGGGAAAACCTCAGGCAGTTCCAGCAGGCGCTTTCCCGCGCCGCGCAAGAGCGGCGCGACGCCGACCGGCGTTGCGAGGCCATCGCGCGTTACGTCGGCGCCGTTGAGGCGTCCCTGTATCCCGAAGAACTCGCCCATCGTCTCGGCGGGTGGTTCACGAGCGGCGCGGATGAACAAAACACCCGGCCGCACCGGACCCCCGTGCGCGACTATCTCGACCGCGTCGAGCAAACGCTGACCGAAACCAACCGCGTCCCCCCGTGACGCGAGTCACTGTTGCAACCGCAACTCCGAGACGCGCCGGCGTTCGCGGCAGGCTTCCACATGCTGGCGCAACATCTCGCGCACGTTCAACGGCACGGCGCGCAGGACGATCTTCGGCGACGACTCGTCAGCGGTGGTCAGCACGAGGTTGGCCAGCGCAAGCAGCCGCAGCAGCGGCGGCTGAATGACCACAATGTCCTCCACGCGATACAACTCCAGATTGTCCAGCCGCCGGGCGATGATCCCCTCCGTCAACAGCAACCGCTGCGTCGTGATCTGGTAGATTTGACATCGCACCTGCAACCAGCGGTAGCCCGCGTAGAAAACCGGCAGCAGGGGCAGCAGCAGCCAGATCGGATGCTGCAATGCCGCCGCCACCGCCAACGCCAGCACCGCGCCCAGCGCGCTGAGGATAAACGGCGTCACGTTGACAATCTGGGAAGGCGAACCCTGCCACACCGGCGTTTCCTCGCGGGTCACGCCGCCGGCGGCCGCCGGGGACGCTGCGATGGGCTTGCCGCAGTTCTTGCAGAATCTCGCGTCCGCGTCGTTTTGCACGCCACAATGTTTGCAGAACATGGTTTTACCTCATGGCGGGACGAACACGCCTGTCTGTCCAATTTCCTTCCGCGTCTCCAAACTGGCGGAGGGGGCGAGATTCGAACTCGCGAGGGCTTTAGGCCCCACGCGCTCTCCAGGCGCGCTCCTTAAACCGCTCGGACACCCCTCCGACCAGGGGCGCGGCTACCGTAGCGAAAGATGCGCCGGGAGTCCAGAGCGGAGAGTCGAGTGCGGAAAAAAGTCACCATCTTGTCCGGCTCTCGCCCCGCGACTCTCCACGCACAACGTCTTCGCGGGCTGCGCGATTGACTTTTGCGGCGCGCTCTGACGAAATAGCTCGCGGATTCAACAGGAGACCGCCCATGCCACCGAAAGCAGAGAAAGCCGAGAAGGCCGAAAAGACCGCCGCGACAGAAGCCCCGGCGAAAACGCCCGCGCAAGTCAAGCAACTCGAAGCTGCCATCGCCCACATCGCCAAGACCTACGGCGAGGGCAGCATCATGCGGCTCGGCGACGAGCGCGCCCGCGTGCAGATTCCCGTCATCTCCACCGGCTCGCTGGCCATTGACATGGCCCTCGGCATCGGCGGCGTGCCGCGCGGGCGGATCGTCGAGATCTACGGGCCGGAGATGTCGGGCAAAACGACGCTGGTTCTCCAGATTATCGCCGAGGCGCAGAAGAACGGCGGCTTGGCGGCGTTCATTGACGCCGAGCACGCGCTCGACCCCAACTATGCCCGCAAGCTCGGCGTGAAGCTCGACGACCTGCTCGTCAGCCAGCCCGACAGCGGCGAGGAAGCCTTGCAGATTTGCGAGACGCTCGTCCGGTCCAACGCGCTCGATGTCATTGCGATTGATTCCGTCGCCGCTCTGGTGCCCAAGGCCGAACTCGAGGGCCAGATGGGCGACGCCATCGTCGGCGTGCAGGCCCGCCTCATGAGCCAGGCTATGCGCAAGCTGACCTCGCTCGTCGCCAAGGCCAACACCTGCGTCATTTTCACCAATCAATTGCGCGAAAAGATTGGCGTCATGTTCGGCAACCCGGAGACGACGCCCGGCGGCAAAGCGTTGAAGTTCTACGCCAGCGTGCGCATTGACATCCGCCGCCAGCAGCAGATCAAGGACCCCGAAGGCCGCGCCATCGGCAACCACTGCAAGATCAAGATCGTCAAGAACAAGTGCGCCCCGCCGTTCGCCGAGTGCGAGTTCGACGTGATGTATAACGAAGGCATCTCCAAGGAAGGCAGCCTTCTCGACGTCGCCACCAGCTACGGCGTCGTCGAAAAGAAAGGCTCCTGGCTCCAGTTCGCGGGCGAGATGATCGGCCAGGGCCGCGAGTCCGCGAAGGAGTTCCTCAAGCAAAACCCCGCCGTCGCCGACC
>JAOACV010000148.1 GCA_026417675.1 Verrucomicrobiia bacterium | reverse complement strand
CAGAGCCACAGGAGCCGATGCCAGATGCGGCGCGAGTCCAGTCCACAAGTCGTCATGGCGGGTGTATTACGCAAACAGCCCCCGACAGGCGTCAAGCCGAAAGGATGAGCCAAGCTTGCGCCGCGATGCCGGCCTTGCTAGCGTCGCGGCGGCTTGGCATGAGAATCACTGAGATCCAGACCGTCCTCTGCGGCAACCCGTGGAAAAACTGGCTCTTCACCAAGGTCGAGACCGACGAGGGCATCCACGGCGTGGGCGAGGGCACGATCAACGCGCTCGCCAAGACCGTCGAGGCGATGATTCACGAGTTGAAACATCTCGTGATTGGAATGGACCCGTTTCAGACGGAGATGATCGTCCAGAAACTGACGCGCGACATCCTCAGCGAGGGCGGCCAGGTGCAAGGCTGCGCGGTCAGCGCGATCGAGATCGCCTGCTGGGACATCAAGGGCAAGGCCTTGGGACAACCGGTGTATAATCTTCTCGGCGGCCGTTGCCACGAACGGTTGCGCGCCTACGCCAACGGCTGGTATCGCGGGCCGCGCAAACCGGAGAGCTTCGCCGAGAAAGCTAGGGAGGTGGTTCGCCGGGGCTACACGGCGCTGAAGTTCGACCCGTTCGGCGCGAACTGGCGCACGATGACGCCGGAGGAATCGGACCTCAGTTTCGACATCTGCGCCGCCGTGCGCGACGCGGTCGGGCCGAGGGTGGACATCCTGATCGAGGGCCATTGTCGTTTCAGCGTGCACGAGGCCATCGCGTTCGGCGAGCGCATCGCGCCGTTGCGGCCCGGTTGGTTCGAGGAGCCGGTGCCCCACACGAACATCGCGGCCATCGTCGAGGTGGCGCGGCATCTGAACATCCCGGTCGCGTGCGGCGAGAGTTTTTCCAGCAAGCAACAATTCGCCGAGCTGCTCAAGCACGACGCAGTGCACATCATCCAACTGGAACCGATCTTCCTCGGCGGCCTCGGCCCGGCCAAACAGGTCTGCGGCATGGTGGACGCCCACTACGGCGTCACCGCGCCGCACAGCGCGCAGGGGCCGGTTTGTTCCGCCGTGTGCGCGCATCTCAACGCCGCCACGCCCAACTTTTTCATCCACGAGCTGTTCGATGAATACAACGAGCCGTGGGAAAAGGACATTGTCATCGGCGGCGCGCAAGTGAAGAACGGCTACGTGGAGATTGGCGACGCGCCCGGCCTCGGCCTTGATTTGAACTGGCAAGAAATCGCGAAGCATCCTTACGACCCAGCCTGCTGGATCCCGCTCTACAAACCGGGCTGGGAGAAGCGACAACTACAGAAGGAGTGAATCATGCCTCGGCCTGACGAGAGAATACTCGGTTTCCCCCGCTCGCTGTTCGAGCAACTCGGCGTCTTCCACGGTTTCAGCCCCGACGTGGCCCGCTACCTGCCTGTGATCCTCGACGCGAAGAACAACAGCTTCCGCCCGCGCGCAGAGGCGGAAACCGATCCGGGCTTCAAGCAGATCATTCCCTACGTCGTCATCACCGACGGCGCGCGCGTGCTGCACTACGTCCGCGGGAAGAAGGCGGGCGAACAACGGCTCGTGGCGAAAGGTTCCATCGGCATCGGCGGGCACATCAGCGACGAGGACCATTCGCTGTTTGCCGTCGGCGTGCATGCGTTCCGCGCCGCGGTCGAGCGCGAGGTGCGCGAGGAATTGCACGTCGAGGGCGCGTTCGACGCGCGTCCGGTCGGGTTGATCAACGACGACTCGACCGAGGTCGGTCGGGTTCATTTCGGCATCGTCCACGTCCTGCGCCGGCGCCCCGAACAGGTGCGCAAGCGCGAGCAAGTCATCGCGCAGCAGGAGTGGCTGACGCCGGCGGAATTGACAGAGCGACGCGAGCGAATGGAAACTTGGTCGCAATTCTGCCTCGACCACATCGAAAGCATCCTGAAGTGATCACAGCGACATTTTCCATCGTGGGGCGCTGTCCGAAAACCGGCGACTTGGGCGTGGCCACGGCCTCGAAGTATCTCGCCGTCGGCGCCGTCGTGCCGTGGGCGGAGGAAGGCGTCGGCGCGGTGGCGACTCAACATTGGGGTTCGCCCCGCATGGCCCAGCAGGCCCTCGCGATGATGCGCGACGGGCATCATCCGCAGCAGGTCCTTTCACAGCTCCTCGCCGACGATGGCGGTAAGGCCTTGACGCGGCAGTTGGCGCTGATGGACGCGCAGGGACGCAAGGCGGCATGGACGCCGCGTCTCGATGCGACCGACCCGAACGCGAAATACTATGGCCAGTTGGAGCTGGAGAACGCCATCGTCCTCGGCAACACGCTGGCGGGACCGCAAGTCTTGGAGGCGATGCGGGCGAAGTTGGTCGAACTGGAAAAGACAAGCGTGTCGCTCGCGTGGCGGTTGCTGGCGGCGCTCAAAGCGGGCGACGACGCGGGTGGTGACCACCGCGGCAGGCAATCGGCTGCGATCGTGGTGGTCCGCGGGCGGAAAGGCGTCGCGGAGGACATCCACAAAGTCAATTACCGCGTGGACGATCACGCCGCGCCGATAGACGAGCTAGTCCGGATTTACAGACTGCGTTTCAACCGCGCGGGCGTGGATTACGCAAAGTAGGAATGGATCTTTTCCAGCGGCCTAAGTGAAGCGCGTTCTCCGATCGCACTCGCCGCCATGCCGCGCCTACTTGCTCTCGATGTGCGAGCCGGGGCCGAGCGCGTCGAGCTGACCGTTCTCAAACTCGACCAGCAGGCCTTGCTTCACCAGCGCGTCCACGTCGGCATAAACTTCCTGCTCGGATGCCCCTTGGGCGGCGAAGTGGTCGCGCAGCGTGTGGCGATTGGGCTTATGCCCGCGTCGGGCCGGTGCAGAGGCCAGCGCGAGCATCTCCTGCTGGCGCGGGGTGAGTTGGTCGCGCGGGCCGACGTGGCGCGGGCGGCAGCGGCAGGCGTATTGATGGCCGAGGATGTCGCGGAAGATTTGCAGGCCGCGTTGGTTGAGCGCCTGTCGCAGCAGGGCCAGGAAGTGTCCGGGGTTCTTCTTTTCCTTGTCCCAGACCTGGTTGCAGAGCCGGCGCAGGTCGCGGCAGTCGAGGTTGTGAACCTTGCTCGCGGGGAGCGTGATTTCCGTTACCGGTTTCTCCAGGCGCTCGCCGTGCTGGGTCTTTAGATGCTCCAGCAACTCGCGCTCGTCGGCCACCAACTGGTCGCACTGGGCGCAATGCCACTCCTCAACGATGCTGGCGGCTCTCTTCCATGCCTCCATCTCCTCCGGGTTGCTGGTGTTGGCGACCTTGGCGCGGAACTCCTCCAATGGCACGCGGTCGTGGCGTTCGCGATGGTGCGCCAGCAGCCGCGCGGTGAACTCGTGATAGTTCGGCGGACAGAGCGGCGTTTTGCAGAGGCCGCATTTGGCGATGAACTGGAAGGCGCCTTTGGGGGGATCGGTGGCCTTCTCGACGCGCTTCAGCACCTTGTCAGTATGCACACGGCGGTAGTGGCGGAACACCAGGTCGGCGTTCGAGAACGGCTCGCCGCACTCCAGGCAGGTGTGCAACACCGCCTTGGTGCCGGGCGCGGCCCGCAGCGTGAACGAGAGCGCGCTGGCCTGGTTGACCAGATTGCGCCAGAGGTCGAACAGCGCGTGCGCACGGCCGTCGTTCTTCAACCGCGCCGCCAGCCTGTCCACGACGTGCCCTTCCAGCGCCACCGTGCAGAGGAACGGAAGCGTCGGCGCAGGTTGCTTGTTGGGCGGTTCCGGTTTCGTCGTAATGTCCTTTGCAGTCGCTTCGAGAAATCCGCGCCAAGATTCGGCACACGACGCGCGGCTTTCAAGCCAAAACCTCCGCACGCCGCGCCAGCGTGTTGGCCTCCCGCAGTGGATCGCGTTCTCCGAACGCGATGATCCCTGTTGACGCGGAGGCATCGCGTCTGGAAAGTGCCTCCAGCGGAGCCGTTCTGTTGACGACGCGCGGGCATTCTCCTAGAGTGGCCGCCAGAGTCAAGGAACAAACTGGCAACAGAACAGAATGGAGCAACGGAGTAACTGCGTGTTGGAGTCGTGGAATGAAAGAACCGGCAGCGACAACTGCCGCGCCACGACTCCATTGCTGCTTCGCCCCGCCTCTTGATTCACGGTTCGAGGTTGACTATGAAGATCGTCCGCTTCACCACGCCCGGCTTGCAGTTTCCCGACGGCTTTCACTTCCGACTCGGCGTGCTCGACGGCGAGCGCGTGATTGACCTCACCACCAAGGATCCGGATAACTTCGGCTCCATCGCGGGCCTGCTGCGGCTGGACGAGTCGGCGCGCGTCATCGCCGAGACCGCGCAAAACGCGCCGCAGTTGCCGTTGCGCCAGGTGCAACTGGAGGCGCCGATGGACGTGCAGGAGGTCTGGGCGGCGGGGGTGACCTATTTGCGGAGCCGCGAGACACGGATGGAGGCGGCGGCCCAAACCAGCGGCGCGGCCGCCGTGTATGACAGGGTGTATAACGCGCCGCGGCCGGAGTTGTTCCTGAAAGCGACCGCCGAGCGTTGTGTCGGCCCGGAGCAGCACGTCCGGCTCCGCGCCGACTCGGAATGGACCGTGCCGGAGCCGGAACTGGCGTTGGTGGTCAATCCGGCGCTGGAGATCGTCGGCGTCACCATCGGCAACGACATGAGCAGTCGCGACATCGAGGGTGAGAATCCACTTTATGTCCCCCATGCCAGACTCTACCGCGGCGGATGCGCCCTCGGCCCGTGCATCCTGCTGACGGATGCCGTGTCCAACCCGAAGACGTTGGAGATCGAGATGCGGCTTCATCGCGGGGACGTGTTGATGTTCCAAGGCAAGGCCAGTGTCGCGGAGATGAAACGCGGTTTTGAGGAACTCATTGACTACCTCTTCCGCGAGAACGACTTCGCCAGCGGGGTGTTTCTTCTGACCGGCACCGGCGTCATCCCTCCCGACGACATCAGCCTTCAGCCGGGCGACGTGATCGAGATCGAGATTTCCCCCATCGGCCTGTTGCGAAATATCGTGGAGTGAGATTGCGGCGCCAATCCATGCGGATCCGCAACGACCCCACGCTCCTTGACCCGCCGGTTGCACCGTTTCCCGCGGCAGAACATTTCGGTCGGCAAACGGCTCCGCTGGCGAACCGTTGCGCGGATGGTATCCAGTGCCGGCCGCCCGGAAGTGTTAACGGAAGCGCTCCACGAACGACTGCGCGGCGCGGCGCGCCCGGGGCATCCTGCTTGCCTTTGCCGGCGTGTCTATGCCATGAAACGCGCCCATGCGCTCGTTGATCTACTTGCTCATGGCCGCCGCCGCTCCCGCAGCCGGACTAAAACCCGGCCCACCGCACATCGTTGCGGTCGAGACGCGGGAGTATCGGGTCGAATTCGCGGGCGACCGGGCGTGGACGATCTTTCGCATCCTCCATAAGGGCGCGCTGGTTGGCGACAAGAACGGATTCTACGGCACCGTGCTGATTCCGGCCGGCGGCAAGTTCATCGGCACGGGACACACGGAAGGCGGGGTTGAGAAGATCGAGAACGCGACGCTGACCGTGGACGGCAAGCCAGCGGAACTGCTGGACAAGGCGGTCTATCGCGGCTGTCGCGCCGAACTGCGTAAGCAATCCGTGATGGGGCCGTTGCGGCTTGAAGCGGCCTACATCGTGACGGACGACTGGCTGCTGGAGCGCCACTGCTACGAAGCGCCGGAAGACACAAAGCTCCATCTCCTCTACGCATTCATGCATTGCTGGTTGCCACGCACGACGGAGTGGATTGCTGAAAAGGCCGACGGGACGATCGTCGAGGGCCGGTTTGACTGTAGCGGCGACTTCAAGCTGCGCGAGGACGTGAAGTGGACCGCGCTCTACGATCCCGATAGCCGCAGGGCTGCGCTTGCGTGGTTTCCGAAGGTGCCGGTCGGCCAGGGCCATCGCACGGCCTACTGGGACAAGACCCACTACCACAAACTCTACACGCAGCTCTATGCCGGCGCGACACTCCCCAAGGGAACGAAAGTCGAAGCCACCCTCGTCGTGCGTTGCGTCGAAGCCGATGCCTCCGTGTGGAAACAAGCCGTCAAGAATGCGGCTGCCGAGACGCAGAGGCGATTCGACCGCGGCGAGATCAAGTTTTGACGCACAAAAACTCCCGACCAACCCGCAGCCGCCGACATGAGGATGCGGAAATCCCCCCGCATGTCCAACGCGGCCGCCGCCTTACATGGGGGGGCTACTCAACGCAGTCCTTGCTGCCATCAGCAGTGTCGCGCTCGCCGACGACAGCCTGCCGCCATCACCGTCAACGCCTCGAAGTCGCTCGGCAAGGTCAACCCGTGGGTCTTCGGCAACAACATGTTCGGCTATCAAAAGGGCGCGTGGGATTACGTGCGGCCGGAGTTTCACGAGCGCGGCTCCGGCATCTGGGATCCCGCTCGTAGTTGCTTCGTGCCGGAGTTTGTCGCGCTGGCCGGGTGGTTGTGCAACGCATCGGTTCCACTGGAAGAAAACCGTCGGCCACACTGCCGAACGCGAGGGGCAGATGTTCGGCCTGCCGGAGTTTTTGCAAAACTGCGCGGACATTGGCGCGGATCCGTTGATCAC
>JAOACV010000147.1 GCA_026417675.1 Verrucomicrobiia bacterium | reverse complement strand
GAGTTTCTGGACGCGGTCGAGGGTGGATTGGCTGGCCGACTCCAAGCCGTAGAGGACAAAGCGGAAGTTGGCGCGGGCCATGAGGTTGTATTGGTCCTGGTCGAGCACGCCAGGGATCATGTTGCAGCCCATGACGACGCGCTTGTGCAGGCCGCGCTCGATGAGGCCGGTGCAAAACTCGCGCAGCCATTTGCCGGCGGGAAACGTGCCGGTGTCGTCGAAAACCTCGCGCACGCCCAGCCCGGCGAGGTGTTCGATCTCGGCGAGGGCCTGCTGCGGTTTCTGCTGGCGGAAGTTGGTGAAGGTGGTGGTCCAGGAGCAGAACGTGCAACGGCCCCACCAGCAGTCGCGACCGACCATTGTGTAGCTGCCGGGCAGGTATTTGAAGTTGCCGTTGTCGTAAGCGTAGAGCTTCCAGCAGGAAAGCTCGCGGTCAATCATCGGCAGCGCCGTCAGGTCGTGCCGCAGCGGGCCGAACGCGCCGGTGCAGACGACGCCGTCCACGGAGGGCACGCCTTTCTCGCGCGCGGCCTGCGCCTTTTCCCAAAGCGCCGTCTCCATCGCGCGACCGCGGAGTTTCGGCGCCGTCTCGCGCCGGGCGGCCTCGTCGCGCCAGAAATAAACGCCGGGTTCGAGCGGCTCGTTCTTGGTCAGATGATTGACCAGGTTCAGCAGCGCGAAATCGAAATCGCCGCCGGTCAGACAGTAATCCACGTTGCACTCGACGAGCGATTCCTCCGGCAGGGCCGTGATGTGGTCGCCCATCAGCACGAACTTTGCCTGAGGGCGCAGCGACTTCATGCGGTCCACGATCCTCCACACGCGCTTGATGACGGGCGTCTTGACCTCAAACGCGACCAGATCGGGCGCGGCGTCCACGAAACGTTTCTCGTAGGCTTCCGGCGTGTCCCGCTGCGCGATCCCGTCCTGCCAGAACACGTCGTGGCCGGCGCGCTTCAGCAGCGTGGCCGCGTAGGCCGGGATGACCGGATAGACGAAGGTCGGGTCGTTGAACCACTGGAACTGGCGGTTCTGCGAAAGCAGCGGCACGCCCTTCGGGTCCGGCAGCGGCGGGTATCCGATCCAGATTTTCATCAACGTTGCGTCAGCCTGGGCGTCAACAACCCTCGGATGAAGCTGAGGCCGTAGGCCACGTGCGAGGCCACAATACCCACGAAGGTCAGGAAAAACAAAAGAATGTTCAGCGACACGCTGCACGCCGCCACGAGCGCCAGATACGCCGCGACCGACACGGCCCATAGCCAGCCGAGCGGGCCGGCCAAGAACGTCAGCCCGCCCAGCAGCAGCCACAGGCTGACCACGCTGGGCAGGAAATACGCCAACCGCCGCGACGTGGCCGGAAACTTCCTGACAAAATGGCCTCGGTGCAGGCCGTAGCTGGCCAGTTGTTGGAGGTGGCCGCGCAACGTCGGCCGGCGATGATGGAACACCTCGGCGCGCGGATCGTAGATGATTTTCAAGCCGAGCTTCCTGGTGATCTGCAGGCACAACTCGGTGTCTTCGCCGGGCCAGTAATTGGTCCCGAAGCCGCCGATGCGGGTCAACACGTCCTTGCGCACGATGAGGTTGCAGCTCGGATAGTCGTCCACCTCGCGCACGCGATTGACCATGTAGCGGTAGCGATAGTGGCCGCTGACGATGGGCGAGGCGTAAATGCGGCCGCTGACCCTGGCCATCAACGGATCGTCGGGCGGCGTGGTGCCGGGGCCGCCGACGGCGCCGACTTCGGGACGGTTAAAGTTGCCAATCGCTTCCTCCAGCCAGTGGGGCGTCGGATAGGCATCGTCATCGAGAAACGCGACGATGCTGCCGGTCGCCTGCGGGAAACCGAGGTTGCGCTTCTCGGCGGGCCGCATCGGCCCGGTCGGCACGACGCGCACGCGCGGGTCGGGATGCGTGAACGGCTCGTCCGGCAACACCAGAATCTCAAAGTCGGGATAGTCCAGACCGAGACAGTGTTCGATGCACTGGCGCAACTGAGGGTTGTCGCGCTTGACGGCCACGAGAATGGTGACGCGCGGCGGCGGGTCGGGCAGGGCCTTCGGCTGGTAACTGTCGTAGTAGCGCAGCAGCCGCAGCCGGTAGAAGACGGCCAGCGTGTTGATGAAAATGTCCCAGACCGCGCGCGGATGAAACATGCCCAAACGCCCGCGAAACTCAACGACCACCGGCGCGTCCACAATGCGGTAGCCGTGCGCGTGCATCACCGCCAGCAGCTCCACATCGAACGCGAACGCCTTGACAAGGATGCGCGGGAAGCAGTCCTCCAGCGCGGCGCGTTTGAAGAGCTTGACGCCCGTCTGCGTGTCGCGCAGCGGCAGGCCAAACAGGAGCTTGATCACCAGGTAATAGACCGCGCTGACGATCTTGCGATGCCAGGGATAAACAATGTCCGAGCCGGGATGGCGTTTCGAACCGATCACCACGTCGGCGCCGGTGCCTTCCATCGTCGCCATCAACACCTCGACCTGCGACGGCGGGATGTCGAGGTCGGCGTCCAGAAACGCGACCAGTTCGCCGCGCGACTCGCGGAAGCCGCGCCGGAGCGCCTCGCCCTTGCCCGCGTTGTGTTTCTGGCGCACGGGCCGCACCTCCGGCCATTCGCGCGCGGCGCGCTCGATCTCGGCGAAGGTGTTGTCCTTGCTGCCGTCGTCCACCGCGATGATCTCGAATGAAAACTTCCCCGCGAACTGCGCGCGCACCCTGCCGATGTTGGCGTAGATGTGGTCGCCTTCGTTGAAGGCCGGCAGGAGGATGCTGAGCCGCGGTCTAGCGTCCGACATGTCTCAAACTCCAAAGCAGCACGCTCAACGCGACGGTTCCCGCCGCGGCCAGGACCGCCAGAATCTGCAACAGACTCTCGTGCCACAACCACAAGGCCGCCGGATACGCCACGACCAGCACGGCCAGGGGAACCAGCAGCGGGCGAAACTCGGCGCGCGCGAGGAAAAACTGCAACGGCAACGCCGCCAGACCCAGCGGCAACATCGCCCACACAAACGGCGCGACGATGTCCACCGCCACTTGATTGCGCGCCGCGTCGCCGGCCAGGATTCGCACGGGCAGCCACGGCAGCCATGTGCAGGCCAGCGCCGCCGCGACGCCGACAAATGCCGCCACGCCGATCGCCTGCCACAACGCGCGAAGAGCGCCCGTGCCGCCGCGCGCGGCGTCGCCCGCCGCCTTGGGAAACAGCACGGCGCTCAGCGGCATGACGAGATAGCCGAAGGCTTGGGCGATCAGTTTGGCCTTGCCGTATTGGCCCGATATGTCCTGCTCGAAATAATGGCGCACGAAACTCGTATCCACTAAGCCGATGGTGCCGAAGCTAAACGTCACCACCAGCGCGGGCCAGAAATACTTGTAGATGGGCCGCGTGTCCAGCGCACTGTGGTCCGCGCGGCGATGATGCCACAGCGCGCGCAACGCCCACAAAGACAGCGCCGTGCCGAGCGCCACCGCGAGCAATTGACCGCTGAGCGCGCCAACGGCGCCATAGCCGGCAATCACCAGCGCCAGCCCGAAAACCAAACGCCCCCAGCCCGACACGACACTCGTGGCCGCCAGCCACCCGAACCGCTGCAAGCCCTGAAGCAGCGACATCGTCACAGGCACGGCCAGTTGCATCACGATCAGCGCCGCAACCACCCACAACAATCCCGGCTTCTGCTCCAGCCGAAAACCGCGGACCAGCCATGCGTGCGCGACCACGACGAACGCGACAAACGCCCCCGCATACCACGCCAGACGCCGCGTCGCCCGCCACGCCAGCGAGGCGACCGCAACGGCGTTCGCCTGCGCGTCAAACACCGCCGTATAGCGCGTCATCGCCACGTGCAGCGCGCCGACCGGCGTTCCCACGTAGGAAAGCCAGTCCATCGCCCACTTCAGCGCGCCGAAATCGTCGTCGGAGAGCCAGCGCGTCTGGACCGCCTGCTGTAGGAAGGTGGCGATGTTCACGCTGAACGAAGCGGCCAGCAGAATGACACCCGCGCCCCAGAACTTTCGCGTCTCGCTCATGATGGCAGCGGTTTGACCACGCGCAGCTCGACGCCGGCGCCCGGCGGCTCCTGATGACGGCCCATGTGCCGGACCAGACCGTAGAGCAAACCAAAACCGTAGGCGAGGTGCGCCAGCGGCAGCAGCCAGAGCGACATCAGGCCCTGCCAGGTGCGGTTGTTGATCACGTGCCAGACACTGGCCGAGCCGATCAGCGCCGCATAGGCCGCCAGCGGCAGCCAATACCACCACGGATGCCACACCAACAGGCTGGCCAGGTAGCTCAGAAACGCCGCCGGCGCCATCCGAATGATGCACGTGCGGCTCGGCCGGATCAGCGTCTGGCCCATGCGGCCGCGGCCGTAGTTGGCCAGCATCCGCACGAATGCCCACAGGTTCGGACGATGGCTGCGATACACAATCACTTGGGGATCGTAGATGAGCTGGTAACCGTGTTTCTGCAGCCGGTCGAACAGCTCGTTCTCCTCGTTCGGCCAGAGCCGTTCATCGAAGCCGCCCACCTTCTGGAACGCCTCGCGCCGCATGGCGAGATTGCAAAGGATCAGCTCGCTCTCGTTGGTCGCGCGACGCTCGCCCTTGGACTCGTAGCGGGCGATGCTGCGGCCCACCGCCACGCGCGAGCGCATCACGCGCGCGAAACATTGCTGCCAGAAGTTGTCCGTCGGCGGAATCACGCTGGGGCCGCCGATCGCAGCCGCTTGGGGGAACGCCTCGAAGCCGGCCACCATGCGCTCGAAGATCTTCGGATGCGGCGCGACGTCATCATCGAAGAACACGATGATCTCGCCGCGAGCCTTGGCCACCGCCTGGTTGCGCTGCTTGCTGGGGTGAAATCCCTCGGCCACGATGACCTCGTAGCGGTCGGCGGGATCCTCCACTGCGGCCAGCGATTCCAACACGCGGACGGCCTCCAAGCCCGGTTTGTGGGGCACGACGACGCTGAGGAGGGGGCGTGAAGACGCGCTCATGCGGCAGGCCGCGGTTTCGTCCGGCGCCGGAATCCGTGCGCGGCCGCCAGCCGCCACACCACCCACAACGCCTCCCAGACAATCCGGCGGGAGATTTTCGACACGCCCACCCGCCGATCCACGAACGTGATGGGAATCTCCACGAGGCGGAACCCGGCCATCCAGCATCGGTAGTTCATCTCAATCTGAAACGAGTATCCCTCCGAATGGACCTGTTCGAGGTTGAGCGCGGCCAGCACGTGACGCCGGAAGAGCTTGAAGCCGCCCGTCGGGTCGTGGATCGGCATGCCGGTGATGAGGCGCACATACCGCGAAGCGCCGTAGCTGAGCAGCAGGCGCCGCAAAGGCCAGTCCACGACACGCACGCCCTGTTTGTAGCGCGAGCCGATCACCACGTCGGCGTCCTTGGCCGCCGCGAGGAACGCCGGCAGCTCGCGCGGGTCGTGGCTGAAATCAGCGTCCATCTCCATCACCGCCTCGTAATCGCGCTCCAGCGCCCAGCGAAATCCCGCGATGTAAGCCGTGCCCAGCCCCAGTTTGCCGGGGCGGTGCATCACATGAACCCGCGGGTTCTTCGCCGCGATCTCATCGGCCAACCCGCCCGTGCCGTCGGGCGAGTTGTCGTCCACGATCAACATCTCAACCTCCGGCGTGGTTGCCAGCACCGCCTCGATCAGCCGCGGCAGGTTCTCACGCTCGTTGTAGGTTGGAACTATGACCAGTGTTTTCACGCCAGATTCGCCAGGAACTTCTCCACCACCACCACGCATCGCTCGACCTGCGACACCGATGTGAACTCGTCAGGCGTGTGCGCTTGCGCGATACTGCCCGGTCCAAACGCCACCGCCGGCACGCCATGTCGCGCAAAAACCGCCGCGTCGGAAAACCACGCCGCGCCCATGCACCGCCCCGCGCCGGCCGCGACGAGCTGCCGCACGAAGGGATGAGCCGCCGGCGTCTCGGCTCCGGGGCTATCGTTGATGACCTGAATGTGCTGGCAGTCCAGTTCCGCCCGCAACCGGCGCAGCCGACGCGCGTGATCATCGCCCGGCAACGTCCGCAGGTCCACTTCGATCTCGCAATGGTCGGGCACGATGTTCACCTTCGAGCCGCCGCGGATCGTGCCGACGTTCATCGTGGCCGACCCAAGCTCCGGATGCCGCCGCCTTGCCAGCCGCGGCGCGTAGCGGCGCCGCAACCATTCCACCGCGCGGGTCATCTTGTAAATCGCATTCTCGCCCTGTTCGGGCCTGGCGCCGTGGCAGGCGCGGCCGCGCGTGGCGAGGCGAAGCCACAGCGCGCCTTTGTGGGCGTTGACCACATGTAGCTCCGTCGGCTCGCCCATAATCGCGAAGTCGAACCTGCCCGGCCACTTCGAGCGCGGCTGCCCCATCAGGCGTTTGGCGCCGTCGTTGCCGCTCTCCTCGCCCATCAGTCCGAGGAAGTAAACGTCGCTTGCGGGGCGAATCGAGCGCGAAGCAGCCAGCCGTTTCATCGCCCACAGAAATGCCGCCAGCGCCCCCTTGGTGTCTGCGGCGCCGCGGCCCCACAGACGATCACCGCGGATGACAGGCGTAAATGGCGCGATGCTCATGCCGCGCACGCCGACGGTGTCCGTGTGCGGCCCGAAAGCAAGGGC
>JAOACV010000146.1 GCA_026417675.1 Verrucomicrobiia bacterium | reverse complement strand
GTCGCTTGGCAGAGTGGGACGCCATTCACGCAACGCGGTCTCCACCGCTTGGTCTTTGGGGCTGCGTTTCATGCGTGTCGTTTGGCTAGAAGAACCGGAGATACTTCTGTCCCTTCGCCAGACGCAACAGCAGCAGGGCCAGTTCGCGCGCGTGGTAGTCGCCCCACATGGAGGATTCGCCGCGCGGGATCTTTGAGCCGGGCGGCACGTAATCCCAGCCGTTCGGGCGGTGGTAGATCGAATGCAGCAACAGACCCTGATGAGTGGCCTTCGTGGAGAGGTATGGCTCGCTGAAGATTGTGTTCGCCACGGTCAAGCCGGCTTGATAGTAGCGATGGCCGTCGTGGCCGCCGAGATACTTGCCGAGCCGGATCAGTCCTTGGGCGGCGATGGCGGCGGCTGAACTGTCCACCGGCTCATGGTTGTTGAACGGATCGGCCGGTTTGTCGAGATGGTTACGAAGTTTCGCGAGACCCGGCGCGCCCGTGTCCCAGTAGGGCACGCCGTCAGTCGGCGTGTTCTCGATGTAGAAATCCGCTGTTGCCCGCGCCGCGCGCAACATCATCGCCGCGACCGGCAACTGCCCGCCTGTGTAGCTGTAACTTCGCAACGAGCGCCCCTCCTCCCGCAGAACCATCGGCTGCGGTTCGGGCATTCGCCACGGCTCGAACTCTTCCTCCGGCCGGGATGCGATGAACTCCAGTTGCTCGGCGAAGCCGCAAATGATCCAGGCCAGTCCGCGGGTCCATGTCGTGAACGGCGAGTAGCCCTGCTGCGAGTTGGGGCAGCGATAGTTGCCGTCGTTCATATTAAAGATGCTCTCATGCGCCACGCGCCCGCGCACGTCGTAGGCGTCGCGGCCTTCGCCGTAATACACGTTGTGGGCGGCAGTCGTGTCGGCGTGCCAAACCAGCCGCTCCAGCAGCGAAATCTTCCGGTCGCCTTCGCCCATCAGCGCGTGGCCAAGCTGGTGCGCCAGCGCCAGCGAGCGCAGGGAACGGATCGTGTCGGCAAACAGCGAATGCGGCCCATTGAAAGTGTAGATGTAGCCGCGGGGATTGTGACCGCCGGCGCGCGCCAGCGGGGAGGGCAGCAACGTCCGCGAGGCGGGGCTGATCCTCGACCAGCGCGCGGCCTGCACCGCGCCGGAGAGTTTCAGCGCCAGTTCGTAAAAGCTCTTCTCCCAGCCGTTGAACGGGATGCGCTCCTCCAGCATGAGTCGCAGCAAGTTGCCATAGGTGGAAACGTTGTTGAAGCCGTGGTCGTGCACGCCAATGTGGCTGAGGTGCGGCGCCATCAGGTCCACCGTTTTGCGGCGGCCGATCTTCAGAAACTGCCCCTCGCCCGTGGCGTCAAACTGCAGGATCGCCGAACCGAACTGAAACCCCTGCGTCCATTCCGTCCAGCCGCGGCTCGTGTAGCGACCGCGCACCGTGAAGACCGGCGTGCCTTTCGTTGAATCCCACGTCCGTTCGATGTCGAGGATCTTTGGGCCCGACAGCTCGAAGAGCCGCTCGATCTTCCTCTGGAGCTTCTGCGGCGTCAGCGAATGGTTGATCTTGATCATAGCGTTCGAATGTGGAATCCGCCGTCCACGTTGATGACCTGGCCGGTGGAGAACGGCAAGAGGTCTTGCGCGATGGCAACGACGGCGCGCCCCACGTCCTCCGGCTCGCCCCAGCGCCGGATGGGGGTCAAGCCTTCGGCAATGAGCTTGTCATACTTCGCTTTCACCGGCGCGGTCATATAGCTGGCGATGACGCCGGGACAGACTTCATAGACGTTGATGCCGTGTTCGCCCAATCGCGCCGCGAAGATCTTCACCATCATGGACAACGCCGCCTTCGCCATGCAGTAGTCGGCGCGGTTGGTGGAGACCGTGTAGGCCGAGATGGAGGTGACCGTGACGATCTTCGGGCGGCAGCAGGCCGGGTTTGATTTCCTCTGCTCAATCATCCAGTTCGCCGCCAGTTGCGACAGGAAGAACGGCCCTTTCAGGTTGATGGCGATGAGCCAGTCGAAGTTTTCCTCGGTCGCCTCCAACACGTCCTTGCGCCCGCGCGATGTGACGCCGGCGTTGTTCACCAGCAGATCGAGCCTGCCGAACGTCTGGCGCGTGAAGTCAATCAATCGCTGACGATCGGCGGCAACGCCCACGTCGGCCTGGCAAACCTCAACCCGAATTCTAGGCTTGCCGGCGGCCACGCAATCGGCGCGCGTCTGGGCGGCGGCCTCGGCGTTGCCGACGTAGTTGATGACCAGATCGTAACCGATCTTGGCCAGTTCGATCGCAATCCCGCGGCCGATGCCGCGCGACGCGCCGGTGATGAGTGCAACCGGGTTCATGCGTTAGCGTTTCAGAAGTTTGTCGAAGAATTTGTAGCCGATCTTCTGCGCGTCCGGCGGCCAGTTGTGCCCGCCGGCGTGGCGATACCAGCCGATGCGGTCGGGCGCGCCGAGCGATTTCCACAGCGGGAGCACGGCGGCGATAAAGAGCCACGAGCGCTCGTTGTCGTCCTTGCCGGCGGCCAGCAGAAAACCGCGCGGAGCGATTAGGGCCAGAACCTGATGGTTCTCAAGCTCGAATCCCGGGGCGCGAATCTCCGGTCCCAGATACCACGGGTCATGCCAGTTCGACATCGCCAGGCCGATGCCGCCGTCGCTGGAAATGGCGGCCTTGATGCGCTCGTCGAACGCGGCGGCAAACAACGCTTCCTTTGCGCCGAGTGAATGGCCGATGCAGCCGAGCCGCACCGCGTCCACGTCGGGCCGCGCAACGAGCACGTCCGCCGCACGGATGCCGTCCCAGATCATGCGCGCCATGCCCTTCCAAGAAGGATGGCGTTGCTGCATCTTTGCCACTTCGCCCTCGTAAGACTTCCGTCCGGCATTTGCCGGCGGCGTTTCGCCCGCAGCACCCCAGAGGAAGCACTTGGGCACTATCGCAACATAACCACGACCGGCCAGATGCACGCCCATGTTGCGGTCCACCGACGCGTCCAGTCCGCCGGATCGCTCGATGGTTTGGGTCGAAGTGGGATGAAAAACGACGACGCCCGGCAGCCTACCCTTCGGGTTCCGGGGCCGCAGGACGTAAGCCTCCGTCACTACGCCCGGCTCGACCTCGTAGGTGATGTGGATGCGCTCGACATTGTTGGTTCCATCGCGTCGGCCTTCGCGGACATTGAGCGGCGGGCGGTCGGCCGGCAGTGCGCCGCCGAACAAGAACTGCGTCCAGCGTTGGCGCCATTTGGCGACATCGGCCAACGCGATTTCGGCGAGCTTCGGCGCGTCAGGCGGAAGCATGGGCGGTGGTTGTTGGAGGTCCATGTTGATGATGAACAGCGTAGCGCGGCCGGAGAACAATCGCAATGCTTCACAAAGCCCGCGCTCGGTTCGCAATCAGCCAGAGTTCCGTTAGGATCGGTGCGAACACCGGGGTGCATCGTGTTCAAGGAACGCAATCCAGGGATGCAACCACCTTGCAATGGTTGGGGCTTGTCGGCGCGCTGCAAAAACGGCAGAAACTCTGTCGGCCCGGCGGGGTTTAAGACTTGGTTAGGTTCGCATGGCATGATGAAGTTCTTGCAAGCTTCGGCAATGATTCTCGTGGCGGCCACGGTTGAAATGGTGGCGGCGACGATGGCGCCGAGCGTTTTCGAGGGCAGGCCCGCCGGGGCGGCGGAGACTCCGATAGACAAGCTGGTGTTCGGCCAGTTGGCGCGGCTCGGGATTCAGCCGGCCCATCTTTGTTCCGACGCGGTGTTTGTCCGGCGCGCTTATCTGGACGTGATCGGCACGCTGCCCACGATGCAGGAGGCGAAAGCGTTCATCGCGGACTCGAACCCGCATAAGCGCAGCGCGCTGATTGACCGTTTGCTGGAGCGGCCCGAATTCGCGGATTACTGGGCCATGAAGTGGAGCGACCTGCTGCGGATTAAGGCGGAGTTTCCCATCAATCTCTGGCCCAACGCGGCGCAGGCGTATCATCGCTGGGTGCGGACGGCCATCAAGCAGAACATGCCGTATGACCAGTTCGTGCGGGAGCTGCTCACGGCCAGCGGCAGCAACTTCCGCGAGGGGCAGGTGAACTTCTATCGTGCGATGCAGAACAAGTCGCCTGAAGGCATCGCTACGACGGTGGCTCTGACGTTCATGGGGTCGCGCGCGGAGTTCTGGCCGAAGGAGTATCTGCCGGGCATGGCGATGTTCTTCACGCAGATCGGTTACAAGGACACGGCGGAGTGGAAGGAACAAATCGTCTTCTGGGACCCTAACGCGGGCGCGAAGTCAGCCGGCACCAACGCCATCGCGCCGCCGGCTGGTGCCGACGCGCCCCAAATGGCCACGTTTCCCGACGGCACGCGCATTCAACTGCCGCCGGACCGCGATCCGCGCGAGGTGTTCGCCGACTGGCTGATTACGCCGACGAACCTTTGGTTCACGGTCAACATCTCCAACCGTGTCTGGTCCTGGCTGTTGGGGCGAGGCATCATTCACGAGCCGGACGACATTCGCTCGAACAATCCGGCCAGCAACTACGATCTGCTGGCCTATCTGCAAAAGGAATTGATCGCGGCAAAATACGACCTCAAACACCTTTACCGGCTGATTCTGAACTCCAAGACGTATCAACTCTCCTCCATTCCCCGGAGCAACGATCCCCGCGCCGACATCCACTTTGCGCGTTATCCAATCCGGCGGCTGGAAGCGGAGGTGTTGATTGACGCGCTCAACCAGATCACCGGCACGAGCGAGAAATACGTCAGCGCCATTCCGGAACCGTTCACCAACATCCCCGAAAACGTCCGCTCCATTGCCCTGCCCGACGGGAGCATTAGCAGCCCCTACTTGGAACTTTTCGGACGTCCGCCGCGCGACACGGGCTTGGAAGCCGAGCGCAGCAACCGTCCCAGCGCCGCCCAGCGCTTGCACTTCCTCAACTCCAGCCACGTCCAGCGCAAGATCGAGGACAGCGCCAAGCTGCGCGACTTGCTGCGAACGACCTCCCGCGGCCAGGCGCGCGATCCGATTGACGCGCTCTACCTGACTATACTCTCGCGCTATCCGACCGACAGCGAGTTGGGCGTCATTGGCAACTACTTCCGCGCCGCATCCAACCGGGCCAACGCGATGAATGACATCGTCTGGGCCTTGATTAACACCGAGGAATTTCTCCACCGACATTGATTTGCAACGTGTAACCTCCGGCGCCTCCGGGTCGTAGAATGAAGGGTGACAACATGAACAGTGAACATAATTCAGAGACAGGCATGACAATCTCCCGACGCGAAGCGTTGCGGCGCGGGCTGCTCGGCGCGGCCGGCTTGTGGTTGGCGGACCACTGGGGATTCGGCGCGCTGGCGGGCCTGCCGGTGCCGCGGGCCAACGCCAAGGCGCGCTCGGTCATCCAAATCTGGTTTTGGGGCGGCGCGTGTCACATAGACACCTTCGACCCGAAGCCCGACGCGGGCCGCGACTACTGCGGGCCGTTGGACAAGGCGGTCGAGACCAACGTGCCGGGCATCAGGATCAGCGACCAGCTTCCGCTGCTGGCCAAACACGCGGACAAGTATTCGCTCATCCGCAGCATGACCCACGGCAACAACCAGCACGAGACCGCCTCCTACATGGTTCAGAGCGCGCGGCAAGCCGGCGACCGGCTGGTCTATCCGAGCATGGGCGCGGTCGTCTCGCTCTTCAAAGGCTACAACGCCGGCTACAAGGGTTTGCTGCCGCCCTACATCGTGCTCACCGAGCCGCAGGGACGGTTCTCCGAGGCGGGCTTCCTCGGTTCACGTTACAAACCGTTCGCCACCGGCGGCGATCCCAACGCGCCACGCTTCGAAGTCGAGGGTGTCGTCGCGCGTGGCATCTCCGACGATCGGCAGAAAGACCGGCGCGACCTGCTCCGCCAGCTCAACACCCTCAACCAAGCCGCGCACACCGACCCCGCCTTGGCCGCTTCGCAGCAATGCGAGAAACAAGCCTACGACCTCATCCTCGGCGACGCCGGCAAGGTGTTTGACCTCTCGCAGGAAAAGAGCGAGGTGCGCGACGCCTACGGCCGCAACCGCTTCGGCCAGTCCTGCCTCGTCGCACGGCGGCTGGTGGAGCGCGGCGTGCCCTACGTCACCATCAACTACAACGGCTGGGACACGCACCGGCAGCATTTCGAGACCATGCGCCGCAAACTGCCCGAGCTCGACAAGGGCCTCGCTACGCTGTTGCAGGACTTGCACGACCGCGGCCTGCTGTCCACCACCATCATCTGGTGCTGCGGCGAGTTTGGCCGCACGCCGAAGATCGCGTGGGAGCCGCCGTGGAACGGCGGGCGCCATCACTACGGCAAGGTTTTCTGCCACGTGGTCGGCGGCGGTGGTTTCAAGGGTGGCCGCGTGGTCGGCTCGTCCACCGAGCGAGGCGAAGAGGTCAAGGAACGTCCCGTGTATCCTGTGGACCTGATCGGCAGCATTTACGAATTGCTGGGCATTGACACCACTGCCAAGTTGCCGCATCCGCAGGGCCGCGAGGTCACGGTGTTGGCCGAGGGTGCTGCTGCCGGGACGACGGGCGGACGGCTGACCGAGATCATGTAGCAGTGTCCATGCGGTTTCATTTCAACGCCCCTCACTTCGGCGTGTCAGCGCATCCGCGGCGCGAAGACCGGGGTGAGGGGCGTTTTTCTT
>JAOACV010000145.1 GCA_026417675.1 Verrucomicrobiia bacterium | reverse complement strand
CGGGCCTCGGCGGGTCGGGTTTGCTGGCCGGCGGATTGACCTTCTTCTTCAGTTTCTTTGGCGACGACCTTTGGGCCGTCATCCGCGCTCTCTCCGGCGACGACCACTTCAAGGTGCTGCAAACGCCGCACCTTTACACCTCCAACAACCAGCGCGCCCGAGTCTTCGTCGGCGAATCGCGGCCGTTCGTGACCTCCACGCAGCAGACGCTCGACAGCAACCAGATGCGTTCCAACTACGAGAACGTGGACATCGGCGTCGGTCTGGAAGTCACCCCCCTGATCAACCCCGACGGCGTCGTCACCCTCGACATCTACCAGACCGTGGACGATGTGAAAGGCTTCCAGCCCATTGACAACAACGAGGTGCCCATCCTCTCCCGCCGCGAAGCCGAGGCCGTGGCGGTGACGGTCAAGGACGGCCAGATCATCGTGCTCGGCGGTCTCAGCACCAACAAGCGCGAGAAGATCACCAACAAGGTGCCCGTCCTCGGCGAAATCCCGCTTCTGGGCAACGTTTTCAAGACCACCGAATGGAAGGAGACGAAAGTCGAACTGGTGTTCTTTCTGCGGCCCAAGGTCATCCGCACGATCGAGGAAGCCCAGCGTTACACGTGGAGCCGCGTCGAGAAAAGCAAGGACCTGCGGACGCTGCCCATCCGGGACGTTGAAGGCTACAGTCCTTTGACCGACAAACGCTACTCGAGCAAACTCAAGGGCCTCGACCAGCTCGACAAAAGCGACAAGTTCTAACGCGCGGCCCGACAAGCACGTAGCCGCCGACATGAGGAGGCGGACGCGTTCCCAGCAACCGACTTCCCGGCACCTCACGTCAGCGGCTACGAAGTCCGTGAACTATTTGGATTCGACTGGAGTTCCTCATGAAGCTGATTCGTGAAACCTTCGCGCCATCGCCAGTAGTTCGATGGCTGAACCGACTGGCCTTGTGCTTCCTCGCCGGCGCGGTTTCCGCCGACGTGCCTCCCGACGGCTGGCAGACCGGCTCGCCCCGGGATGAAATCAAGCCGGCCTTCGCCTACAACTCGCGCGGCGGGCCCGACCGCAAAGGCAGCTTCGTTATCCAATCCGACAACAGCGAGGGACAGTCGGGCTGGTGGACGAAGACGTTTCCCGTCAAAGGCGGCCGGCACTATCGTTTCTTCGCCCTCCGCAAAGCGACCAACGTCGCCGTGCCCCGCCGCAGCGTGTTGGCGCGCGTCATCTGGCAGACGGATGAAAAGGGGCCGTTCCGCCATGACGAGCCGGGTTCGACCAGCAAGTTCGATCCCAACCCACTGCCGCGCGTGGAACCACTTTATCCGACCGACAAAGCCACCGACGCGCGCGGCTGGACGGAGGTGTCGGATGTCTATAAAGCGCCCTCCAAGGCCACACGTGCCGTCGTTGAGCTTTGCCTGCGCTGGGCGCCGCGCGGCAGGGTCGAGTGGGGTTGCGTGACGTTCGAAGAAACCCAGCCGTTGCCGCCGCGCCTCGCACGGCTCGCGACGGTGCACTTCATGCCCAAGGGCGGCAAGACGCCGGAAGGAAGTCGCAAGCTGTTCGCGCCGCTGATCGAGGAGGCCGCCCGACAGCGCGCCGACCTCATCGTGCTGGGCGAGACGCTCACCTACGCGGGCACGGGCCTGCCGTTTGAGAAAGTCGCCGAGCCGGTGCCGGGACCGTCCACGGAGTATTTCGGGGCGTTGGCGAAACAACACGACACCCACATCGTCGTGCCCGTCGTCGAGCGCGACGGCCGTCTCATCTACAACACCGCCGCGCTGATGGGGCCGGACGGGAGGATGATTGGCAAGTATCGCAAAGTGACCCTTCCGCGCGGCGAGTGCGACAAAGGCATCCAGCCGGGCCGCGACTATCCGGTGTTCCAGACGCGCTTCGGCAAGGTTGGCATCATGATCTGCTACGACGGCTTTTTCCCGGAGCCGGCGCGGCGGTTGAGCATGAACGGCGCGGAGGTCATCGCGTTCCCCGTCTGGGGTTGCAATCCGATGCTCGCCGCAGCGCGCGCCTGCGAAAACCACGTCTATGTCGTCAGCAGCACCTACACCGACGTCTCGGCGCAGTGGATGATCTCCGCCGTGTTCGACCACGAAGGCAAGGTCATCGCGCAGGCCGAGAAGTTCGGCACCGTCGCCGTGGCCGAGGTGGACTTGAACAAGCGGCTTTACTGGACCAGCCTCGGCGATTTCAAAGCCGAGCACGTCCGTCATCGCCCCGTCTGGACGGCCGAAACCAGCCGGTGATCGGAGTCAATGATCACCGACAACCAACTGGAACTCCTCGACGTGGTGAACGAGCGGGATGAGGTTGTCGCCCAAGCCACGCGCGGCGAAATCCATCGGCGCGGCCTGATGCACCGGGCCGTGCACATCTTCGTATTCAACCCCGCCGGCGAACTCTATTTGCAGAAACGCTCCCAGACCAAGGACAGGTTCCCCGGTTGTTACGACTCCTCCGCCTCCGGCCATCTCGACGCCGGGGAGAGCTACGACGCCTGCGCCCGGCGCGAACTGCGTGAGGAACTCGGTTTGGAGGCCGACGCGGGCCTCATGTGGTTGTTCAAGCTGCCCGCCTCCGCCGAGACGGGATGGGAACACGTCGCGTTCTACACGTGGCAGACCGGCGCAACACCGCGGCCGAATCCGCGCGAGATCGAGTCCGGCCGCTTCCACACACTGGCGGAAGTTGTCGCGATGGTGCAAGCCAATCCCCGCCAGTTTGCCGACGCTTTTCTGAAACTGTTTCACCATTTCAGCAGAGCCATGGGGCGAGGATAGGAGTAACCCCGCATTTCATCCCCCAGGTTGCCTGTGCCTGCGGCGGAAAAGCCGGGCAGGGGGATCGGGACGAGATCGGCTTCAGGAAAACTTTAACCGATGCGGGATCTCCGCGCGGCCCCGTCTCATGAGAGCTTCTTCAGCGGATGGTCGCGGTCCTTCAGCGGCAGCGGGGCCAAGCCGCCTAGGCGGTGGGATTCATAAACGGCGAGGATCATTTCCAGCGCGGCGCGGCCGTCCGCGAAACTGCCCTTGGGTTGCGCGTCGGTTTCGATGGCGCGGATGAGGTCTTGCGCGATCCAAATGTTGCCGGCGTTTAGATCCGACGGGCCTTTCGTCGGGAGCGGCTCCGGCAGGTTCAACCCGGCACTGGTGACGGGCTGCCAGCGGGCGTTGCCGCCGCGCCATTGTGGGTCGTCAAGGAAGAAAACGTTGGGCAGGCTGCCCGTGCCGATGTCGAGGCAGCCTTTCGTGCCGAGCACGCGCAACCCGAAACGGCTTGTCGGCTTGCCGGCGTTGCGTTGCGATGAAAAGAACCCGACGGTCGGCGGGGCGAAGCCATACATGGCGTCAATTCGGTCGCCGGCGAGCGGGCCGATGCCTTCGTTGCCGTCGCGCACCTCGGCCCGGGTGACGGGCTTGCCACCGTCAAGCACGCGCGCCATGCACCATTTCGCGTCACCCGCCAGCAGGCGCATCAGGTCCATGATATGAGAGCCGAGCACCATCAGGTCCTCTCCGCCGCCGCGGCTGTCTTCCTTGCCCCGGCCGCGCAGCTCGAGGATGTCGCCAAGTTTGCCTGCGGCGATCATTTCCTTCACGCGCTCCAGACGGGGACTGTAGCGTGTCTGATGTGTGATGACGGTTTTGACGCGGGCACGATCGCACGCGGCGATCATCTCGTCGGCCTCGGCCAGCGTGCGGGCCATCGGCTTCTCCATCATGATGCCGAGCACGCCGGCTTCGGCGCAGGCGATGACCATATCGCGATGGCAATCCAGCCAGCGCGGGGCCACGCTGACGATTTGCGGTTTTTCCTTCTCCAGCATCTCGTGGTAATCGGCATAGGCGCGCGGGGCGTTGAGCCGTTTCGCGGCTTCGGCGCGGCCTGTCTCGTTTTCGTCGGCGACCGCGACGATCTCGGCTTGGGGGATCTGTTTCCACACGATGTCGAGGCCATGCCCGTAGTTGCCCCTGCCGGTGCGCCCAATGACGGCGACGCGATATCTCGCGGCGGTGGTGCCGTGGATGGACAATCCGGACAGCCAGAGCGCGGTGCCGGCCGATGTTTGGAGAAAGTGGCGACGGTTCATGGGAGTGAGAATTGATGGCTGATGGTTGATGGCTTGCCGGGAGATGATCAGCGAAGGTGCTGGTCGAAAAGTCTGTAGGCCAACTCGCGCATGGGTTCCGGGAAGTCGTGGTCGCAGTCGGGGTGCTCGACGCGGAGGTTTTGCGGGACGCCGTAGAGACGATACACTTGCAACGCGGCGGCAACGACGGCGTCCACGCTCCTCCATTTGAAGTTGCCGTCCCTCAACGGGGCGTTGAGGAAGCAGACGCGCGGTGCAAGCGCGCGGATCAGTTCATGGAAATCGAAGGGGATGTCTTGAAGCCGGCCGCGATAGTCGGCCAGACGCGGCATATAGCGGGTCTGGCACCAACCTTGTTCAAGCTGCCACACTTTGTCAGCGCGTTCGCTGTAGTAATCCAGATAGGAGTCCAGGCCGCAACTCGACACGATGACCTTGATGCGAGGGTCGAAGACGGCCGTATAAACCGAGTTGTGCCCGCCCAGCGAGTGGCCGATGACGCCGAATGCGCCGCGCTTGACGAACGGCAGCGATTCGAGCAGGTCCAGGCCGCGGATGTTGTCCCAGATGGCCTTCATGGTGCCGCTGGCGTAGCCGAGCGCCTTGATGTCCGGCTGGTAGTTGGCGAGCAACGGATACGACGGCGCGAGCGTGACGTAGCCGCGCTCGGCCAGTTCGCTCGCGTATTGGCGGTTGGCCCTGCCGCCGAGGCCGACGACGACCTTGTGGCCGATCTTGTTGTCGGTCGGATGCAGGCAAAGCACGGCGGGAAACTTCGATTTCGGACCGCGCAGCGCGGCCTGGGGAATCAGCAGATAGGCGGGCACGCGCTCGTTGGGACCCGATGCGTAGCTGATGAGCCGCCGCACATAAGCGCCGCAATTGGTTTCTTCCTCGATTTTCATGTTCAGGGCGCAGCGTTTCGCCGCGCCAGGCAATGGCCCCATCACCTGCTGCGCGCCGGCCAGGATTTCAGCGCGGCGTTTCTTCCAGTCCGCCACGGTTTTCACCGGACGGATGACGCCGCGGGCGTCGCGATAGACGAGCAGGTTGTTCCGGTCGAGCCGCGGCGCGCGCGGCGCGGCGGCTGATTCGCACGCCGTGGCGGGGGTTGCGGCGAGGAACAGGAGCGCCAACGAAAGCACAATCAGGCACAAGCCGAGGATGCGTTTCATGATCAGTCGGATGTCGAGTCGCGCCCATTCTACCGCGGGCGCGTGAATTCGACAGTTCGTTTCACCGGTCAGCCTGCGGGTCAACGCGCCGCGCCTTGACTGCGCGGCCGCGAGGTCTAATTTTCATCGCAGTGATTGGCATCAAACACGGAACAAAAGAAGGAGGTTGTGATGGTTGAAAGGGCGGAAGTGCAGAGTCTCATCAACCGGGCCAGCAAACCGGGCGAGCCGATGCTCAGCCTCTATCTGGACGTGGATTCGGCGCGCGAGCCGAACCGCCAGCGCGGTTTCGAGGCGGCCCTGAAGAATATGCTGCGCGCGCTGGAGAAGCGGCTCGGCAGCGACCGCGAGCGCAAGCTTTTTGCCGCCGACGCCGGGCACGTGCAACAGTTCGTCGCCAGCCTGAAGCCGACAGCGCAAAGCCTCGTGGCGTTCTGCCGCGAGACCGACGGATTCTTTTGGCACCAGCAACTGCGCGTCCCGGTGCGCAACCACGCCCATTGGGCCGACGCGCCCTACGTGCGGCCGTTGCTGGAGTTGTTCGACGACCACGAGCGCTACGGCGTGGTGCTGGCCGACAAGACGCGCGCGCGGCTGTTCACGGTGTTCCTGGGCGAGATTGAGGAGAGCACGGGCGCTTATTCGCCTGCGGAGGTGCGGCACGCCAAGAGCGTTGGCAAGGACCGCCTTCATTCGCAGCCCGGTTTCGATCGCCGGGCAGAACATCACGCGCTGTGGCACCTCAAACACGTCGCCGAAATGACCGCGCAACTGGCCGACGCGCAGCGGTTCGACCGGCTGTTGCTGGCCGGCCCCGTGGACGCGACCAGCGAACTGGAGCGGTTGTTGCCGAAGCGGCTGCGCTCGCGGCTGGCCGGCGTCATTTCCCTGCCCATCGAAGCCACGCCCGCGCAGGTGTTGTCGGCCGCCCTCGAAGTCGAGCGGATGGCCGCCCAGGAGGACGACCTCAAACTGGTCCGGCAGCTCATCGCCACCGCCGCCAAGAAAACACAGGCCGACACCGGTCTCGCGGCGACGCTGAACGCCCTGCAACAAAACCGCGTCTGGCGTCTGGTGTTCGCGGAGGGCTATTCACCCCGCGGCTGCCGTTGCGTCAACTGCGCCGCCCTCATGCCCGAAGACCGCCGCGCCTGCGATTACTGTCGCAGCGCGGTGCAGCCGGAGGAAGATTTGATCGAGTGCATGGCCGAGCGCGTGGTCGCCATCGGCGGCACCGTCGAGCAAGTCCACGGCCCTGCCGCAGCGATGCTCAAGGAAGCCGGCCACATCGGCGCTTTCCTGCGCTTTTAGCGGCCATCCTGCCCGCTTGCGCGCGGCTCACGGCGCAATGATCACACGCTCGGCGTGCTTCTGGAACAAATCCTCCGGCACCGGCTTGCGGTCGGGGCC
>JAOACV010000144.1 GCA_026417675.1 Verrucomicrobiia bacterium | reverse complement strand
GGCCGAATGAGGATGGTTCATCGCGTACTACGATCTGTTTGCCGGGCTTGACCCATTCGGGCGAGATGGCCGAGAGCAGGTAGAGGTCGTTGCCTTGTTCGCGCACGAGCATGTTGCGCAGCAGTTGGATGGTGTTGGCGGAACTGGTGCACTGCGGCGTGATGTTGAACGGATGCGTGCCGCGCGTGCTCCACGGAATCGTGCCAAACTCGGCCGGCAGATGCGTCGAGGTCGAGTGCAGCAGCATCGCGTAGAGTTCCTTCACCGCCCACTCCTGGTCCCACGCCGTGCCGCGCACGAGGGAGACCTGCGCGTTGTTCGGCGTCTGCCAGTAATGAAGCGTCGGTTGCTCGTTGAAGACGAACCGGTCGCCCTGTTTGCCGATGCAGATCGGCCAGACAAACGCGAGGATGCCCTCTTGATAACGGGCGCGCACCGTTCGCAAGGTGGCCTCGACGCGCGGATCAAACGGGTCAAACAACAGTTCGGGATGCAACGTGCGGAGGTTGTCCCAGTCGTTGCCGCCGGTGGTGCGCTCCAACGCAGGCGGGATGTAGCCGCCGGTTTTCGCGGTTTGTTGGTCGAGCAGCTTGTCGAACGCGGCTCGGAACCGGCGTTCCTGCGCTTCGAACCGAGCGACATCCTTGGCGCGGCCCATTTCCTTGGCCATATAGATTGCGTTGCGCAAGCCGATCAAGCCCCAGATGTGTTGGCCGGTCTGGCGGCAATCCTTGAGATAGGCGTCATCAGCAACGGTCGCGGGCGGGAACAGACCGAGCGGGTCTTTGGATGTGACGTTTTCGAAGAACTCCATCGCCTTGACGACGCCGGGATAGACGTGTTCGAGGAAGGAGCGGTCGCGTGTCAATTGGAAGTGACGACCCCAGCCCCAGAGGTTGTAACCGAACAACTCCCAGTAAGGCCAATCGGGATGATGAGCGATTCGGAAACCGCCGTCGGGCGATTGGATGCTGTTGAAATACAGGAAGGCGCGTCGGGCGACATCGAGCAGTCCCATGTATTCAAACCCGCGCGTGATCTCGGTGGTGTTTCCGCCGCCATACGGCCTATGGTAGTTGAACTTGTTGACGTTGACGATGAGGTCGTCGCCGATGAGGTCAATGGTTAGCAGGTTGTTGATCGTGTTGGCCAGCAGATACTCCTGCACTTTGCGTTCGGGAAAATGCAGCGGCGATTTCGCCACAACCCACTTCTCCCAGAACGCCACCAACTCGGCAAACAGCCGCGCCGCGTCGGCCTCGCGCACCAAGCGCGCTTCCGCCGAGTCGTCCGGCAACGGCATCAGTGGCAGCTTGAACGTCAACGTCTGACTCTCACCGGGCTTGAGTCGCAGGCAGTAGGTGACGATGCCGACCGGCGTGTGCGGGTCATGCTTGTGACGTTCCATCGGGACGCCATCAATTTCGCCGGAGTGGTAGCGTTTCAGGCCGAAACCCATCCCCCAGTCTTCGAGCGCCAACGCGCGCCGGCTCGGCGCCGGGTTGGTCGGGAACGTGAAGAGCATCCGGCCATCGCGCCGCACTGCGTCGTCGGCCCAAGTGAGTTGACAAGTCGGTTGGGAAAAGGTGAGACCTTTGGTCAGGTGCGGCGGAATCAAATCCGCGCGCTGGCTGAAACGGTAATCGCCGGCCTGCGAGGAGAGCGTGTTAACAGACGACCGATGCCGCCAGCCGGCGCTCACGTAGGCGGCGCGCGGCTCGGTTTTGAGCGTGTTGGTGGCGGTAATCATGGCAAAACTGACCGGCAATCCCTTGAGCGCGCCACCCACATCGGCAGCAAACAGCCGAAAACAGTAGCGGACGCCGTGTTGCGCGAAGTCATACTCGACTGCCGGCAGATAGCCCTTGTGCAGGGTGCGGATGCGGGCGTGAACCGGCACGGGAGGCAGGCCGGTGAAGAACATCAGTTCGCCAAAGCCGGTCCAGATGTAGCCTTCCGGCGTGACCTCGACGCCGGCGGGCGCGCCGTAGGAGCCGAGCGTGTCCGTCGGCCACGCGAAATACGAGAACGGTTTGTCGGGCAGATCGAGCAAATCCGGATCGAACATCCCGCCCAAATTGCTGCCTGGATGTTGCCCGGTTGCGGATAATAACGCGAGGACGCTTGTGAACACGAAAACAACAATGCTTCGCTTTGAGGTCATAATGTTCTCCTGTTGATTGGATAGTTGCCGCACTGCTGCGTGGTGCGAACCATTGCCACGAAATTTTTTGGGCGGACGCACGAGGTGATGGTGTTGCCGGAGGACATAATGTGCGGGCCTTTCGCAGACACGTCGCGCAGCAAGCGTTTGGTGGCGGCCACGACTTCCTCGACCGTGCCGCGCGCGAGCAGGTCCACCGGCACGTTGCCCATCACGGTAATTCGGCCGGGATAGCGTTCTAAAATCTTGTCCAGTTCCATGCCGGGCACGTCCTGCAACGGGCCGAGCGCGTCCAAGCCTGTGCCAACAAGCTGGTCCATGATTTTGCGGATGTCGCCGTCGGTGTGCTTGATGCAATAAGCGCCGGCCTTCTTGATCGCGGTGATCACGGCGGCATCGTGCGGGAGAATGATCTCCTCGAACATCTGCGGCGACATCATCGGGCCGCGATTGTCGGAATAGTCGTCGCCGAGAAAGACCACATCCGCGCCGGCTGCGATGGCGATGGGAAACAGCTCGGCGTAGTAGGCCGCGCCGATGCTCATCAAATCTTTTGCAAACTGCGGGCGCTCGGCGAGGTCGAGGAACAGGTTCTCGATGCCGCCGCGCAAATAAACCGCCGGTGCCCAGCCTGATTCGCCGACGACCGCCACGGCTTTGTCCGGGAAGCGCGCCTTCAATCGCCGCACTTTCTCGATGACGGGCGACTTTGCCGGATCGGGCGGCCTGTAGCGCGCCAAGTCTTCTTCTGTTTCGATGCGTGGCGGCAGCATCGGCACGGGAATGGCCTCGTCGGTGAGATGTTGGAGCGCGCCCCACTTGTCGCGGAAGACGCCTTGCGCGCGGTCAACCCATTCGACCTCGTCGCTGTCGTAAATCATGGTGGGCACGGTGACCATGTCCAGGCCGAGGTATTGGACCAGATCGTTCGAGTCGTGTGCGCCGGGCAAGATGGCTTGGACGACGCGCGGGTCAATCCACATCTCCGCGAGCGGCACGCGGTCAGCCAGCCGGTGCTGCAACGTCGTCAGGACGCGCTCGCGCGAGTTCATTGCAGGAGCTTTCGGATGCTGGCGGCGATTTTGGGCGTCGAGAGACCGTATTCGTTCAGGAGCCATTCGTGGGTGCCGACTTTGCTGACGTAAACGTCCGGCAGGCCGATGCGCAGAAATTTCTTCGGCATCACGCCCTCATCGCACAGCACTTCACTGACCGCGCTGCCCAGACCGCCTTGAAGTTGGTGTTCCTCGACAGTGATGATTGCGCCGGTCTCGCGGGCTGCTTTCACGATGGCCTTCCGGTCAATCGGTTTGACGGTGTGCAGGCTGACGACGCGGCAATGGATGCCGCGTTTCTCCAGAGCTTCGGCGGCGGGCAACACTTGGTTGCCGATGGTGCCGGTGAAAAAGATCGTCGCGTCGGTGCCGTCGCGGACTTGGATGGCCTTGCCGAGTTGGAATGCGATCTTGCCCTTATGGACTGGCGGTTCTTTCTTGTAGCCGCAGCGGTAGTAGAACGGCCCGCGATGCGCGATCATGGCATGGACACCGGCATCGGCCTCGGCGAAATCGCACGGGCAGAACACCACCATGTTCGGCAAGGCCCGCATGATGGCGATGTCCTCGGTGGCCTGATGACTGACGCCGAGCGGGCCGTAAGCAAGGCCGCCGCCGATGATGACGATCTTGACGTTGGCGTTGTGGTAACAGACATCGTTGCGGATTTGTTCCAAACAGCGGAGCGTCGGGAAATTGGCGATGCTGTAGGTGATGGCGATGTTGCCTTCCATTGCCACGCCGCAGGCCACGCCGGTCATGTTTTGCTCGGCCACGCCGCAGTTGAACCAACGGTCGGGAAAGGCGTCGCGGAACGGCTCGATCTCGCCGTAGCCGATGTCGGCAAGAATCATCCAGATGCGCTTGTCTTTTTTCGCAATGTCCACGAGGACTTTGTTGAAGAGAGTTCTCATTGCGTCACCTCCAACTCGCGCAACGCTCGCGCCAGTTCTTCGTCCGTAACCGACCCGTAGTGGCAACTGACAGTGTTCTCCATCCAACTGACGCCTTTGCCTTTGACGGTGTGGCAAATGAGCCACGAGGGTTTGCCTTGCTCGAACGGCAGCTTGCTCAACGCCTCGTCCAGCGCCACGACATCGTGGCCGTCCACTTCCTTCACCGCCCAGTGGCAGTCTTCCAGCTTCCGGGCAAACGGCTCCAAGTCGAGCACGTCTTTGGAGTAGCCGAGCGCCTGGACCTTGTTGTAGTCAACGATCACCGTGAGATTGTCGAGCTTGTGCTGCGCGGCGAACAGGATCGCTTCCCACGTGCTTCCTTCATCGCAGTCGCCATCGCTCATCAGGCAAATGACCCGATGAGTTTTGCCCGCATGACGCGCCGCCAACGCCATGCCGACAGCGACGGGCAGGCCGTGTCCGAGCGAGCCGGTGGAAAACTCGACGCCGGGCACGTGATGGCTGATGTGTCCCATGAGTTTTCCGTTGTCGCGGTAGTAGCCGTTGAACCAACGCTTCGGGAAGAATCCCAACTCGCCGAGCACGGCATACACGGCGCAACCGCCGTGGCCCTTGCTCAACACGAACCGGTCGCGCCCGGCCCACTTCGGGCGTTTCGGATCCACGCGCAAGACGCGCGTGTAGAGCACGGACAGAATCTCCGCCATGGACAACATGCTGCCGACATGACCGCTCTTGCCGCGGTGTGTCATTCGCAAACAATGCACGCGCACCGTTCGCGCGAGTCGGTTGCAGTCTTCGACCCAGTTTTCAGACTTCTTCATTTTTCACATCCTCCAATCATCCGGCGCAATGCCGTCACGATGTCGTCCACCTGCGGGACGACGGCGTTCTCCAGCGGTTTGGCGAAAGGAATGGGAAGGTCCTTGCCGCCGACGATCCTGGGTGCTTGCTTGAGCAGGTCGAAGGCGTTGTCGGTCACTTGGCGCACGATCTCGGCGCCGACGCCGCAGGTGGCGGGAGACTCGTGCACGACAAGCAAGCGGCCAGTCTTGCGGAGCGAGCGCAGGACCGCGTCCAAGTCGAACGGACGCAACGTGCGCGGGTCAATCACCTCGACGCTGATCTCGCCTTCGAGTTTGGCCGCGGCTTCCAGCGCGCGATGCGCCATCAATGAGTAAGCCACGAGCGTGACGTCCGTGCCCTCGCGGCGGACGGCGGCCTGACCGAGCGGGATCGTCCATTCGCCCTCGGGGACTTCGCCTTCGAGGTCGTAGAGGCATTTGTGCCAGAGGAACATCACCGGGTTGTTGTCGCGGATGGAAGTCTTGAGCAGTCCTTTGCAGTCGGCCGCCGTCGAGGGCATGACCACTTTGAGTCCCGGCGTGTTCAGGAACCATGCCTCCAACGACTGCGAGTGCTGGGCGGCTTCACACGTTCCCGCGCCGCAGGGGGCGATGATGGTCATGGGCAGGCTGAACGCGCCGCCCGACATGAAACGGATCTTTGCGGCTTGGTTCACCAGCGGGTCCATGCAGCAGGTCATGAAGTCCACATACATGATCTCGATGACCGGCCGCAGACCCGCCATGGCCGCGCCGGCGGCGGTGCCCATGATGGCGGTTTCCGAGAGCGGCGTGTCGAACACGCGGCGCTCGCCGAACTTCTTCTGAAGCCCTTTGCTGAGCGCCCAGACGCCGCCATAAGCGCCGATGTCCTCGCCGAAGAGCACGACGTTCTCGTCCCGCTGCATCTCTTCGCTCAAGGCTTCGTTCATCGCCTTGATCGGCGTGAGCTTGCGCGTCGCGCCTTGCGGCGGCGGTGTAGCGGCGACGGTTGGTCCGGGAGCAAACACCACTTTCTCGATGTCCGTCGGATCGGGCAAAGGACTCCGCCGCATGAATGCCAACGCTTCCTCCAGCCGGCGCGCGGCCTGCTTACGAATACGGTCGAGTTCTGCTTGGTCGGCAACGCCGTCCGCAATCAGGCGCGCGCCGAGCAGCTCGATCGGGTCACGCTGCCGCCAATGGGCGCGCTCCGCGTTGGGGCGATGTTCCGGGATTACCATGCAGTGGGCGCGATGACGGTAGGTCTTGAATTCGACCAACGTTGGCCCCTCGCCGCGGCGCGCTCGCGCGACGGCGGTCTGCGCGGCCGCGATGACAGCGGCGAGGTCGTTGCCGTCGGCCACGATGCCGGGGATGCCATACGCCGCCGCGCGGTCGCCGATGTTCTCGATGGGACAGTTTCCGGAGACGTGTGTCGTGGCGGCGTAGAGATTGTTCTCGCAAACGAAGACGACGGGCCATTTCTCGATGGCCGCCATGTTCAGCGATTCGTGGAACGATCCCTGCGACGACGCGCCGTCGCCGAAGAAGACAACCGTCACCTGATCGGTGCCGCGCTTCACCGCGGCGTAGGCCGTGCCGAGCGACAACGGAATCCCACCGCCGACGATGCCGTTGCCGCCCATGAAGTTCAGTTCCTTCCAGAACAAATGCATCGATCCGCCGAAGCCGCGCGACGCGCCCGTGGCGCGGCCATGAACTTCGGCCGCCACC
>JAOACV010000143.1 GCA_026417675.1 Verrucomicrobiia bacterium | reverse complement strand
ACCTGTTGCGGGATGCTCTCATGTTGTTGTTCTCCTCTTCGTTTGACTCGTCATCCTTTTACTCGCACGGCTGTTCTTGGCGCGGCGTGCAGGTAGATGGCCGCGCCGTCGTAGCCGAACGACATCGACACCACATACGGCGCGTTGTCCTTCGCCATCGCCACGCGGCACACCAGGCTGCCGCGGATGATCTCGTCCTTCTGCCGCCGGTCGCTGATCTCTTTGTCAGTCCGTCTCATGGGCGTATCAGTTCGTCGCGCCTATGCCGATCAGCCCGTCGCGGGTGCGGAACAGCAGCACACCGCCGCTGATCGCCGGCGTGGCCATGCACTCGGCAGGAAGCCGGTTGGTGGATACGATTGAGAAACGGTCACTCGCCGGCACCACGAAGACGTTCCCGATCTCGCTGGCGAAGTAGAGATGCCGGCCATCGGACACCGGCGACGCGGTGAAGCCTTCGCCCGTCGCGGCCAGCTTCTCGCTGTAGCGGATCGCGCCGGTCTTGGCGTTGAAACAAGTCAGGAGACCGTTGTCGAGGCACGCGAAAAGCAAGTCGCCCACGACGATCGGCGTCTGCATGTAGTTCCCCTTGCGGGCGTGCGCCCACGCGATGGCCTCGTTGGTCTGCCCCGGATCAGCCGGCGTGATGTTGCCGGTTGCTGTCGGTCGGATCGCCCGGATGGGTCGGAACCTGCCGTGCGCGCTTGTGAAGTAAATCAGGCCGTGCGCGAAAACCGGCGTCGGCACGGGAATGTCGCCGCCGCCGTCGAGCCACCAAAGATTTCGCCCCGTGGCGAAGTCGTAACCACCCGTTTGCCGCCAGCCGTTGACGACGATCTGCTTGCGACCGTCGGCGTCCACGACCGTCGGTGTGCCCCAAGTAGGCACATCCTTGCGCGGCGCGCGCCAGAGTTCCCGGCCGTCGCTGAGGTCGAATACGGCGAGGAACGGATCGGTCAGCACGTCGCAGAGGACGATGACCTTGCCGTCATGGATGATCGGCGAACTCGCAAAGCCCCACTGGGCGCTCGCCATCTGGAAGTAGCCGGCATCCATCGGGCCGAGGTCCTTCTTCCAAACCAGCTTTCCGTTCGCATCGAAACAAAACAACCCCTCGGAGCCAAATATCGCGACGATACGCTTGCCGTCCGTGGCCGGCGTGGAGTTGCAGTGGCTCGCCTTGGGATGGCGTTTCACCTTCGGGACAGCTTCGAGCGCCAGCGTGTTCCAAATGACTTTGCCGGTCGTCTTCTCCAGCGCGAGCAAGCGCCATTGATGCGGCTGCCGCTCGTCCACCGAAGCGATGTCGCCGTAGAGGCCGACCTTGAGTTCTGGCTTCCGCGCCGCCACGGCCGTGGTGACATAGACCCGGTCGCCCCAGACAATCGGACTCGAATGCGCCAAGCCCGGAATCGGCGTCTGCCAGCGAATGTTCTTGCCAGTTTCGACGTTCCAGCGCGTAGGCAGCGCGTGGCTGTCGTCCACGCCGCGCGCGTCCGGCCCGCGAAACTGCGGCCACTCGGCGGCCATCAGCGGCCAAACCAGGAGGGCGGCGCAAAATGCGGAAGTTCGTCTCATGACTGTTCCAAAGCTCCCTGTTCACCGTGCTCCGCCAAGACTCCGTTCTCGGGTCGGTCAGCACACGGTTCCACACGGCGCGCTTGCCCGGCGGCGGCACCAAGAACGCAAGCGACGCGATAGCAAGCAGAGAACAACCGCTCGCTTTCGCGAAATGAATCAATCGTCGGCACCTACTTCACAAACCGGCGCTCTCCGTGCCGGCATGTGCCTGCGGGCAACGCGCCCTTCATCTGACTGTCGGAGACCCGTCGTCGCAGCCACCAACTTCGGTCGCAGCCAACCGGGAGGCTTTGACGGCTCAGATTTCCGTCCACTGTCCCGGTATCGGCACGGGGTAGCGCCCCTCAGCGTCGGGCTTGATGGGCGGCTCGCTCTCGTCGTTCATCGTGTCACGGTTCGGACAAAACTCGAAGTTCGACGCCATCGCCTCCTCCCACGTGATGATGCGCCCCATGTGCACCGCCGCGCGCCCCATAATGTCCGCCAGGTTGGATAGCGCCGCCCGCTTCGCCTCGTTGTGCGGCTTGTCGTTGCGGATCGCGTCCAGCAGCGCGTTCCACTCCGCCTGCCACGGCGTGAACAACTCGTCCTCGGCACGCCACACGATGTTGTCGGGACTGCACCGCTGGTCCTTGTAGATGTGCACCGTGCCAGCGTGGGTCTTTCCGGAAAACTGCGCCGCGCACTTGGTGCCGTGGACGAACGTGGCAAACTCAGGATAACAGTTGCGAATGTAACGCACCACGTCGTAGCCCTTGATGCCGTTGGGGAATGTCCACTCCACAGAGAACGAATCAAGGTTCTGGCTCGGATCGGTGTTGTTGGCCGCACGACCCCCCACGCCGTGGGCCGTGACCGGCCACTGGTCGGCCAGCCAGCAAATCTCGTCTATCTGATGAATGTCCATCTCCGCAAACAACCCGCCCGACACCCAAAGGAACTTGGTGAAATTGCGAATCTGCCAGTGCAGTTCCTTCTCCCCTTCAGGTTTCTTGCCCAACGGACCGCTGCCCTCCATCCGATAAGCGCGGATGAGCAGAATCTCGCCAAGCTGGCCGTCCTTGATGCGCTTGATCAGCTCCNGGCGGTTGACCGAATGACGGCACTGCAAGCCGGCGGCGATCTTGAGGTTTTTCTTCTCGGCGGCCTCGCCAGCCTTGATGATGCGGCGGCAGCCGGGCGGATCGCAGGCGAAGGATTTCTCCATGAAGACGTTGACGCCCTTCTGGACGGCGTATTCCAACTGCTGAGGCCGCCAGCCGGCGTAGCCGGTCAGCATCGCGACGTCGCCAGGGCGCAGAAGGTCAATCGCCTTCTTGTAGGCGTCGAACCCGACGAACTTGCGATCGTCGGTGACATCCACCCGGTCGCCGAACTTCTTGCTGAGGACGCCGTAAGAGGTCGCCAGACGTTTCTCGAAGAGGTCGGCCATGGCGTAGAGCTTTACGGGGCCGTAGGGCGACTGCATCGCGTCGGCCACAGCGCCGCCGCCGCGGCCGCCGCAGCCGATGAGGGCCAGGCGGATGGTGTTGTCCTCCGCGGCGTGAACGCGCGGAAGGGCGACACCCGCGAGCGCGGAGACGGCGGCGGCGTGGCCGGTCATCTTGATGAAGTCACGCCGGGTGGATTGGGATGTGGATGAAGGAAGCAACGATTTGGTTTTCATGGTTGTCCAAGCCCGATAGCTTTGGCGAGAGGCCGTGCGCGCGACAAGGAGCCTCATTTACAGAAAAACGCATTTCTTTTACAGAATCTTCCGAGGCAGCGCGCATCAGGATTTGGACTCGCGGCGGGAGAGGATCTGACGGCGATAGGCGGCGGGAGGGCTGCCGAATCGCGCCGCAAACAGCGTGGTCATGTGCTGCACGGAACCAAAACCGGACTGGGCCGCAATTTGTTTGAGCGTCAGGTCGCTTTCGCGGATCAGACGTTCCGCGCGCTCAAGCTGCACGCGGCGGATTTCCGCAAACAACGTTCTGCCCATCGCGCGTTTGAATCGCAATTCCAGCGTGGTGCGGGACAGGGCGAGGGCGTCGCACACCGCTTGCGCGGTAACACCAGCGGTCGCGCCGTTGCGAATCATGGCCACAGCCCGGGCCACAACAGCGTCGTCCACTGCCAGCACGTCCGTGGACTGGCGCGTCACCACGCCTTCCGGGTCCACAATCCACCGGCGCTTCGCCGGTCGTTTGCCGGACATTAATTGGTCCAGTAGCGCCGCCGCTTCATGACCTACGCGCCGCGCGCCCGACTCGACGCTGCTCAGCGACGGGTGGCTCAGTTGGCAAAGCATCTCGTCGTTGTCCACGCCGATCACGGCCACCTCGTCGGGCACCTGGATGCCCGCCAGACGGCAGACCTCCAAGACCTGCCGCGCGCGCTTGTCATCGGCTGCCATGAGGCCGACCGGTTTGGGCAGCGCGGCGAGCCATCGGGTCAGCGAGGCGCGAAAACCCTCCCAGTCGCGCGTGCTGCGGTGTCTGCCCACGTAAGTGCTGCACCCAAAGCCGGATTCGCCGACCCGCTCCGCGAACGCCTGGCCGCGTTCGCGCGACCAGCCGTTGAGAATGTTCGCGGGATATCCGCAGAAGGCGAAGTTGTGAAAACCGCGATCCAGCAAATGTTCCGCTGCGAGCCGGGCGATGGCGCGATTGTTCGCGAAAATATACGGGATGCGCGAAGCGGGGTCATACCAGCCAAAACCGCCGCCGAAACCAACCGATGGAATCCGCGCCGCAGTCACTTGGGCCGCGACGCGCGGGTCATCAAAGTCCGCGATGATGCCGTCGCCGCGCCAGGTTCGCAAATCGGGCAGGCGTTGGTCCCTGAGCGAGTTCTCCTCGATATACACACTCCAGTTGTCCACCTCGCGCACATACGCCGCAACGCCCGTCATGACTTTCACGTCATAGAGCTGCCGGGCGTCGTAAATCAGAGCCACATGCCGCACTTGCCTCATCGCCGATCGGAACTATCGCGCATTGTCTGTTGCGCCGAATCCTCCTGTCAAGAATCGCGCTTCACGAGACACCCTCCGGGCGCCCCCGGCCTGCGATGGCAGTGGCCCGGTCCTCTCAACGGCCCGGACGGCGTAAAGGGACCGCGCCGCGAGTGGACTTCAGGCGCGCGCCCACTGCCGAGCCGCGCGGCCATGGCGCACTGCGGCGGCAAGACGCGAAAGTTCCTCAGTTTCCAGCGACCTGGCTGCCGCCGTTCGGGACTTCGCCGCCTTTTCCATCCGCGGCTTGAAATACACATAGCAGCCGCAGTGAGGGCAGGTTGCAAGCAGCGACGACATCTCGCGCAACATCCATATGTCGCCCGCAGGCAGCAGCAAATGGCACGCGCCACAGGCGCCGGATTCCGACACCGGTGCCACCGCCAGACGCCCCTGCCGGGTGAGCCGGTCGAAGCGGCACAAGTATTCCTGAGGAATCTGCGCGCGCAGCCGGAGAACTGCGGGACTCAGGGCGCGCCGAATCGTTGTCCCTCCGGATTGGTGGATGTGTTCCTGGAGCCGAACCAGCAGAGAAAGCGCCTTGTTCATGGGTCGTCGCCTCTGAATGACCGCGGTGCGCCTGTGTTTCGGGCAAAGATCGTCCATCCCACGCCCGCCGTCAATTGGCGGCCGCAATTTTTTGCGGCCCATGTGGTTGTGTTTTTCTCATTGCGTTCTTGTCTCGGCGGGCGGCGATGACTAGGCTGCGCGCCTGCTGGACCGCAGGCAATCGAGGAGCTTCGTCATGACATCACGCGAACGAGTATTGGCGGCGTTGGAGCACCGGCAGCCGGACCGCGCGCCGGTGGACTTCGGCGGCCACCGGTCGTCGGGCATCGCAGCCCTTGTTTACCCGAAACTGCGCGCGGCGCTCGGTTTGCCGCCGCGGCCGGTCCGTGTCTATGACCCGATCCAGCAACTGGCGATCATTGACGAGGACGTGCTTGACCGCTTTGGCGTGGACACAATCGAGATGGGGCGCGGCTTTGCGCTGGAGGACAAGCACTGGGCCGACTGGACGCTCCCCGACAGCACGCCCTGCCAGATGCCGGCTTGGGCGCTGCCGGAGCGCGGGGATGGCGAGTGGGTTTTGCGTTCCGCCAGCGGCCGCGTGCTGGCAAAGATGCCCGATGGGGCGATCTACTTCGAGCAATGCTACTGGCCGTATCTGGAGAGTGATGATTTCGACCGGCTGGCGGAAGCGCTCGGCGAGAACATGTGGTGCGCCATCGCTTCACCGCCGGGACCGCTTGTGGCGGGGCCGGATGGGCCGAAGATTCTCCGCGAAGGCGCGCGACGATTGCGCGAGCGGACCGACCGCGCCATCATTGGTTTGTTTGGCGGGAACTTGTTGGAGATCGGCCAGTTCCTTTACCGCAACGACAACTTTTTTTTGCTTCTGGCGGAGAATCCGCGCCGCGCGCACGAATTTCTCGATCGGCTGACGGCAATTCATCTTGCGAACCTGGAACGGTTCCTTGGCGCGGTCGGCGATTGCATTGACATCATCGTCTTCGGCGACGATCTCGGCGCGCAGAACGGGCCGCAGATTTCGCCGGCGATGTATCGCGAATTTTTCAAGCCGCGCCACGCCAAGATGTGGCGGCGCGCGAAGGAACTGGCCCATGTCAGGGTGATGCTTCACTGCTGTGGCGGCATCCGGCCGCTCCTCAACGACCTGATTGACGCCGGCCTCGACGCGACCAACCCGGTGCAGATTTCTTGCGCCGGCATGGACGCGCGCGAACTCAAGGCCGAGTTCGGCGACCGGCTGACGTTGTGGGGCGGCGGCTGCGACACGCGCCACGTGTTGCCTTGCGGCACCCCGGACGACGTCCGGCGGCATGTGCGGGAGCAGGTTGCTCTTCTCAGTCCCGGCGGCGGTTTCGTCTTCCAGCAGGTCCACAACATCCTCGCCGGTGTTCCGCCGGAGAACATCATCGCGATGTTTGACGCGGCAAGAGAGAGCGTGCAGCGCGCGTGAACTCCTCCACCCAAGGCTCCTTCGGGTTCGTCCTGTTCGTCACCGCCGTCACGGCAATCGGCGGGTTTCTGTTCGGCTACGACACGGCGGTCATTAACGGCGCGAACACCTACCTCAAGGCTCACATGCGTCTCAACGCCGCGCAGGAAGGC
>JAOACV010000142.1:6413-6726 GCA_026417675.1 Verrucomicrobiia bacterium | reverse complement strand
GGCCAGTATGACGGCGTCGCGCAAGTCTGGCGAGCCTTGCGCGGCACATACAATCCGAGCGACGACGGCCCATGGCGAAGCTTGAATGAACGGAGCGTCGTCCCTACGATGCGGGCTGTGACCGAATCGGATCGCGAACAGATTATTGGGCCGTTGTTGAAGGAGGTATCGCGCTCGTTTTATCTGACGCTGCGCGTGCTGCCGGGCGCGTTGCGGCCGGCGATTTCGCTGGCTTACCTGCTGGCGCGGGCGAGCGATACGATCGCCGACACGAAGGTGGTGCCGCGTGAAAAACGCCGCCAACACCTCGTCC
>JAOACV010000142.1:0-6403 GCA_026417675.1 Verrucomicrobiia bacterium | reverse complement strand
AGTTCGAAGCGGGCTTTGACGCGGCGGCATTGGGATTGATCCGGAACGACTTGGCGCCGCGCCAGAGTTTGCCCGCGGAGAAGCAACTGCTGGAGAGGCTCGACGCCTGTTTTGCGATGCTGCGTTCGCTGCGCGAGGACGACCAACGGCGGATCGCCGAACTGCTCGCCGTCATCACACGCGGACAGGAGAACGACCTCGTGCAATTCCCCGGTGAGACGGAGGCAGAACTGGCGGCGTTCGAGACGCAGCAACAGCTCGACGACTACACCTACGCCGTGGCCGGTTGTGTCGGAAAATTCTGGACCGAGATGTGCATTGCGCACCTGCCGGCGCTGCGCGGCTGGAACGCCGCCGAGATGGTCGCGGCGGGCATCCGGTTCGGCAAGGGGCTGCAATTGACCAACATCCTGCGCGACATCCCGCGCGATCTGCGGATCGGGCGCTGCTACATCCCGCGGCAGCGGTTGGCCGAAACCGGGTTGCAGCCGCGCGATTTGCTCGCGCCGGAGACGATCCAACGATTCCGCCCGCTCTACGATGACTATCTGGACCTGACGCTCGATCATCTAGACGCGGGCTGGCGTTACACGCTGGCGATTCCCCGCTCACAGGCCCGGCTGAGGCTGGCGTGCGTGTGGCCGATTTTCATCGGCCTGCAAACCATCGCGCTGTTGCGGCGCAGCGCGGACGTGCTCAATCCGGCGACCCGTTTGATGGCGGCGCAGCGGGACGTGAATTGGATGCTGATCAAGACCATCCTGTTCTGCCGCAGCAACGGGCGGCTGAACCGGGACTACTTGTCGCTGCGAGCTGCCGCGGCGGGTCAGGCTCCGCTTTGACGCGTGATGCGGAAAGCTAGCGATCAATGGCACGCCTCGTCACGGGTGGGGCGTGCGGTCTGACTGTGCGCCGCAGCCGCCGCGCGACCGGACGCTAGGGAACAGGACGGTCCAACCAGAGACGGAAAAGAAGCAGACTCACAGACAGGTAGCCCAGCCACAAACCGTAGAGCGCCAGCGTGAACCCGCCCACCACCGGCGGCGTGTGGCGAAACCTCCATTGCGCAAAGTGTCCCAGGCCGATCGCCAGCCATGCAATCGGCCCGATCCAAAGCGAGGCGATCCCGCAGAGGAAAGCTGTGATCGCCAACGGACTAGTCGGCCCTGCCTGCCAGCGGTGTCGCGCCGAGGGCGACGGCAGCGGACCGAAGATCGGCGGGCAGAACTTGCCGCCGTCCTGCGGTGTGGGGCCCGCCTGGATGTGTGGGGCCAGCTTGGGAAACTCGCCCGCCAGCTTCCAAGTGCGGGTGCCACAGTTCCAAATCCACGTGGTAGGGTGCAAACGACCCGCAGCCGCCCACGTCTCCAACTCTTCCATCGTCAACGGCTCGCTCTTCTGCAACGAGTCATCGAGCACCTGGAACTTCGTTTCTTCAGATGGAGCCATCGCGCCACACACATCCCTAACACACCGCGCCCAACACAACAAGTTCCGAACCAGCTCCTGTCCTTCCGGGTAGATCGGAAAAAAGTTTTCCAGGTTACTTGGCCCCTGAGTTTCCCTCGCCCACCACCGTTTGCCCGTCGAAGCTGCCAGGCGCAACGACTCGTTTTGCCCCCTCTCTGATCCCTTTTCCGGTAAGACAATCTTTTGACGCAAATCGCAGGGGCAAGATGATTTTCGAGAAACTGGAAAGCTGCAGCCATCTTTGCTACAAAAGCGACCTCTATGGATCGCGCAACAGCCATTTCCTCCGCACGACGCGTCGTGGTCAAGATCGGCACCGGCGTGCTGACCGGTGCCGGGCGTTCGCTTGATCCGCAGCGCGTCGCCAGCCTCGCGGACCAGATCGCGGCGCTGCGCGGGAAGTCGGTGGACGTGGCCGTGGTCACTTCCGGCGCGATTGGCGCGGGCATGGCGGAAATGGGCCTTGGCAAACGACCGGGTGCCTTGCCGGAACTGCAGGCCTGCGCGGCCATCGGCCAAAGCAAACTTATGTCCCTCTACGGCGAGGCGTTCCGACGGCATGGTCTGCACGTCGGGCAGATTTTGCTGACCCACGCCGACCTCAGCGACCGCATGCGCCACCTGAACGCGCGGAACACGATTGACACGCTGCTGGCCCGCGGCGTCGTGCCAATCATCAACGAGAATGACACGGTCTCAGTGGACGAGATTCGCTTCGGCGACAACGACCGGCTTGCGGCGCTGGTGGCCACGCTGCTGCCCGCGGAACTGCTCATCATCCTCACCAGCGCCGACGGCCTGATGAGCCGGCCCGACGGCACGGGCGAACGCATCTCGCTGGTTCAGCGACTGGACGCGCACATTGAGCGCATGGCCGGCGGGGCGGGCAGCGTGCAGTCGGTCGGCGGCATGATTTCCAAGATTCAAGCCGCCAAGATCGTCATGGCGGCCGGCATCCACATGGTCATCGCCAACGGCCAGACCCCGGGCATTCTGGAACAAGTCATGGCCGCGCAAGACGTGGGCACCTTGTTTGTGGCGAACGAGAAGAAGATGACCGGTCGCAAGCGGTGGATCGCGTTCTATCACCGGCCGAAGGCTTTTGTCGTCGTGGACGATGGCGCCAAACGCGCGTTGGCCCGCGGTGGCAGCTTGCTGGCCGGCGGCGTCCGCGAAGCGGGCGGTGAGTTTGCCGCTGGCGACGTGATCGCGATCCGCGACATCGAGGGGGTGGAGTTTGCCCGAGGCGTTGCTCGCGTTGGGGCCTCGGACCTCCCGTCGCTCGCGAGCCGGAAGGCCAGGCCGGAAGTTGTGCATCGCAACGATCTGGTCTTACTTTGAGGCCGGCAATGAATCTGAAAGAGGAAATGCTCCAACTGGGCCGTCAGGCGCGCGCCGCGTCCCGCGCGCTGGGCGCGCTCACCACGCAGCAGAAAAACGACTGCTTGCGGGCCATGGCCGACGGACTTCTCCACCAAGCTGACCCTATCAAGGCGGCGAACGCGGCCGACTTGGAGGCGGGCCGCGCCGCGGGGCTTTCCGCGGCGCTGCTGGACCGTCTGGCGCTCACCGACAAACGCATCGCCGACATGGCGAAGGGACTGCGCGAGGTAGCGGCGCTGCCGGACCCCGTGGGCCGCGTGTTGGACGAACGCGTGCGGCCGAACGGCCTGCGTTTGCGCAAGGTCAGCGTCCCGATCGGCGTCATCGTGATCATTTACGAGTCGCGCCCCAACGTCACGGCCGATGCGTCCGGCTTGTGTCTGAAAGCCGGCAACGCCGTCATCCTGCGCGGGGGTAAGGAGGCGATCCACTCCAACCGCGCCATCGCGCAAGTGATGCTGGAGGCGGGCGCGCGCGCGGGTCTGCCGGCCAACGCCGTGCAGGTCGTGCAGACCACCGACCGCGAGGCCGTCCGCGAACTGGTGCAGATGGTCGGCCTGGTGGATCTCGTGATTCCGCGCGGCGGCGAGGCGTTGATTCGCGCTGTGGCGGAGAACGCGCGCGTGCCGGTGTGCAAACACTACAAGGGGGTCTGCCATGTTTATGTGGACCGCGAGGCCGACCTCGACATGGCCGAGCGCATCGTCGTCAACGCGAAATGCCAGCGCCCCGCGACCTGCAACGCCATGGAGACGCTCTTGGTAGATGCGGCCGTGGCGGAGCAGTTTCTGCCGCGCATCGCCAGGACGTTGTCGGCGATGAAGGTCGAGCTGCGCGGCGATGAGAAGACGCGCCAGCTCGTGCCAACGGCCAAGCCCGCGACGGAGCGGGACTGGTTCAACGAATACCTCGACCTGATCATGAACGTCCGCGTCGTGCCGGGCGTGGAGGCGGCGATCGAGCACATCAACACCTACGGGTCCAACCACAGCGACGCCATCGTCACGGCCAACCAGGAGACCGCCGACAAGTTTCTGCGCGACGTGGACGCGGCCGCAGTCTATCACAACGCCAGCACGCGCTTCACCGACGGCGGCGAGTTCGGCATGGGAGCCGAAATCGGCATTTCCACCGACAAGGTCGGCGCGCGAGGCCCGATGGGTCTGGAGGAACTGACCACCTACAAGTGGATCGGCCACGGCAGCGGCCAGTTGCGCGAATGAGCGGCATGAGATCGCAAGCAGACGGCCACCAGGAATGCCAACGCTCAAGTTATCGCGGGCAGTTTTCGGCCGTGCAGATTTTTGACGCATGTGCGTCAAGAGTCTGCACGGCGTGATTCCGGGGGCGCCGATGCAACCGGCCCTGACCTCCTCGCCGAAGAACGCGCTCGAGCGCGCCCGCGCCGTCGCGGCGGCCATGCCCAAGCGCGGTCTTTTTGCCGGAACGGAGTGGCGTGTGGCGCCCCGGCCGCTTCCGCTGGCGGCGGACTTGGTCAAGCGGCTGGAAGAACTCGGTCCGCAACTGGCGGCGTTTTATCGCGCGTGCAATCTCCTTTACCGTTTCAGCGTCCGCGGCACGCTGCCGCGCTGGATCGCCGACTACCTCGACGCGGGAAAACCTGCGGCGCTGATTGAGGCGTCGCGCCTGAGCCGATTCAGGAGCGCGCTGCCGCGCGTGATTCGGCCCGACATTTTGCTTCAAGAGAACGAAGGCAGCGGCGTGGCCTTCACGATCACAGAACTCGATTCCGTCCCCGGCGGCATTGGTCTAACGGCATGGCTCAACCAAACCTACGCCGCCCTGGGTGACAACATCATCGGCGGATCGCGCGGTATGAGGGATGGGTTCGCGCAGATTCTTTGCGAATGCAGCGACGTCCCAACGCCGTCGGCGCGGATCCTCGTCAGCGTGGAGAGCGAGACTTATCGCCCGGAGATGGAGTGGCTCGCGCAAACATTGGCGGACGAGGGCATGGATGTGCAGGCCGTGCGCCCCGAACAACTGGAACTGGAAAACGGGAGGCGTCCCGATGTCGTGTATCGTTTCTTCGAGTTGTTCGACATCCCGAACGTGCCGAATGCGCCGGCGCTGTTGGAGGCAGCCGGCGCAGGCAGGATCGCGGTGACGCCGCCGTTCAAACCGCAGCTTGAAGAGAAGATGCTTTTCGCGTTTTTCTGGCACACGGGACTGAAGGGCTTCTGGCGTCAGGAATTGGGCGAACGCGTGTTCGCCGCGCTGCAGCAGGTCATTCCCTACACGTGGATTCTCGACCCCACGCCGCTGCCGCCGCACGCGGTCATCCCGGAGCTGGGCATCCGCGATTGGCGCGAGATGGCGGCGTTTTCGCAGAAACAACGCGAGCTGGTCATGAAACTATCCGGTTTCCACGCCGATGCGTGGGGCAGCCGCAGCGTGGTAGTCGGCCACGACGTGCCGGCCAGCGAATGGGCGGCGGCTATCGATCGCGCGTTGAGGGCGTTTCCGCGAACGCCTTATATCCTGCAGCGATTTCACCGCGCCGCGGTCGTCGAGGCAGAATGGGCCGACCTCGGCGCCGGCCACCTGCGCGTGATGAACGGGCGCGTGCGGCTGTGTCCTTATTATTTCGTGGTTGGCGACGAAACGCGGCTGGCCGGCGTATTGGCCACGATTTGTCCGCAGGACAAGAAAATCATTCATGGCATGGCCGACGCGATTATGGCACCATGTTGTCAGGCAGAGCACTCGCAACAAATATGAAAAACCAAACCTTCTCAATTGTCGTTGTCGGCCTAGCCTGCGCGGCAATGTCCGCGCACGCCGCGACGCCGACGTTCAAGAAACTCCAACTGACCGACCAGTTTTACTGCGAGGGGGCTTACTACGCCGACTTTAACAAGGACGGCAAGCTCGACGTGGTCAACGGGCCGTTCTGGTATGAGGGGCCGGACTTCACCAGGAAACACGAGGTGCGTCCGCCGCAGACGTTTCCCCCGGAGAAGTATTCCGACAACTTCCTGACTTACACCGGCGACTTCAACGGCGACGGCTGGCCCGATATCTTCTACGTGCCCTGGCCCGGCAAAAAAGGGTTTTGGTATGAGAATCCTGCCGGCAAAGACCAGCACTGGAGAGAGCACGCCGCGTTCGAGCCGATAGACAACGAATCGCCGATGTGGGGCGACGTGACCGGCGACGGCAAACCCGAACTGGTTTTCAACGCCAACGGGTGCCTCGGTTACCTGACCTACGACCCGGCCAAGCCCGGCGAGTTGTGGACGTTCCATCCGATCACGCCGCAACGCAAACAGTATCACAAATACACCCACGGCATCGGCTTTGCCGACATCAACGGCGACGGCCGGGTGGACATTCTCGAAAAGGATGGTTGGTGGGAGCAGCCCGCCAACGCCAGACCCGGCGAGCCGTGGATCGAGCACCCGGTCAAATTCGCCGACGCGGCCTGCCAGATGTTCGGCTACGACGTGGACGGCGACGGCCTCAAGGACGTCATCACCACGTGGCACTGCCACAAATACGGCCTGCTCTGGTGGAAACAAGTCAAGTC
>JAOACV010000141.1 GCA_026417675.1 Verrucomicrobiia bacterium | reverse complement strand
GCGAGACGCCGGGGTCGTAGCCGAGCGCCTGGATGAAGTTCTGGCCGTGGATGACGGCGAACTCGATGTGTTTGATGCCGACGGCGGCGATTTTGTCGCACGCGGCCTCGAAGCTCATGCTCAACGGCCGCCAGTTGTCTGTGTGAAGTCCCAGTTCAATCATGTTCGTTCTCCTTTGGTATTGGTTGCTCTTCGGTGTCAGACCTTCAATCCGGTCAAATCGTATTCCAGCTTCTTGTTCTCCTTGATCAGCGCATCCATCGTCAGACAGCCACGGCGCACGCAGGCTTCTCGGCCGAGGACCGCGGTCAGGACATCGTCGCCAGCTTGCTGCGCGGTCCGGTTGTCGCAGCAGCCGCGCACAATGTGGTCGTAGAACGTCGCGATGTTGCGGATAGCGCCGAGGTCGTAGAGGCTCTCGACGTTGCCGCCGCCGTAGTGCTTCGGCCCGCCGCGCAAGTAAGACCTGCCGCGGTAGCTGACCAGCGCGGTGGCGATGCTGCCATAAGCGTCGAGTTTGAGCGCCCATTCCAGTTCATTCTTCAGCGACTGGACGCGGTGCGTCCAAAGCAGTCCGTCGTCGAACTCGTAGGTCACGAGATAGACCTCGCGGAACTCGAACCGCGGATTGGGCCGCACGACGCGGGAGCGCCCGATGGCGCTCGTGGGCCGCTTGCCAACGACCCAGAGCACGGCGTTGATGGTGTGGATGCTGAGTTCGTTGATGACATCGCCGGAAAGCGCCGTGGTCGGCAGCCACCAACGCAGCCGGTCCTCGGCGGTCTTGATCGGCGGCTCGCCCCACGGGATCGAAAAGCCCACGCTGTCAATGTGGCCCAGCCTGCCCAACCCGCCCTCGTGAATGCGTTTGACGACCTCGATGTTGATCGGGTCGGTCCACATCTGGTAGTCCACCAAATAACAAAGCCTCTTCTGCGTCGCGAGCCTGCCCGCAGCCTGCACCTGGAGCGCGCCCGGCACGTCCACGGCCACCGGCTTCGCCGCGAACACGTGACAACCGGCTTCGACCGCCGCGAGCGCGTGCTCCGGATGGAAATGCGGCACGTTGACCACCGTCACCGCCTCGACGCCGCTGTCGAGCAGGCGTTTGTGGGCGCTCAAGCCCGAAAAACGCCGCGCCTTGTCCACGCCGAACTTCTCGCCAGCCTTCTCCGCGCGCTCCGGGAAGTAATCCGCCACGGCGCAGATCTCATAACCGCCGTGTTGCTTGAACAAGCCTCCTAGCCATGAGCCGCGTCCGCCGCAGCCGATGAGACCGAGTTTGATCCTGCGCGCGAATGTCTTTGGTTTCGCGTCAACGGCTGGCCCGTCCGCCGCGATTGCGGACAGCGTCGCTGACGCACCCGCGGCCAGCGCGCCGCCGAGGAATTCTCGCCGGGTGAAGATCTGATGCTCGGTCATGGTCGCTACCCTTTGCTTATCACGGCACGGCTGGCCGGCCCGCGGCCCATGCCGTGCCGCGGCGGAAGAGATCGAGCGTGTTCGCGTTGAACGCCTTTACGTCGTGGCCGAGCGGCGAGTGGAACACGCGGCCCTTGCCGACGTTCAGCACGAACGCCATCGGGTAATCCTTCTGGTCCACCTTCGATGTCGCCTTCGCTAGCACCTCGATCGGCACGTTGCCGTCAAGGCAGGTGTAAAGCTCGTCGTCGGTCTCGAACGCTTGCAGTCCCTTCATGATCGGATGGTTCGGCTGGACGATTTCGACCTTGAACGGTCCGCGCGGGTCGTGGCCGCGCAGCTTCGGGTTCCAGACGCGCCCGGCGAGGTTCACGAACTCCGGCCATTCCATGAACGCCCCGCACGCGAAGTGGACCAACACCAAGCCGCCTCCGTTTTCGACAAACCGCTTGAGGTTCGCGCGCGCCGCCTCGCCCGGCCCTAGCGTCTTCCAGTTCATGTAGTGCAGGACCACGACATGGTAGCGGTCGAGCGCCGCCGAGTCGAGGAAGTGGGCGTCCTCGATCACGCGCACGTCGGCGCGCGGGTCTTCGCGCAAACCCTGCGCCAGCACCGGCGTCGTCAGCGGCCATTTGTGGCCGGGATAATCGCAGCCGGTGACCAGCAGCACCTGCATCGGTTTCGGCGCTGGCGCGGGCGGGCCGGGATAGGGATAGCCGTCGGAGGGTTTCTGCTCGGCGGCGATGGCAAGCAGGGCGGTTGCCGTGAGGAACAGACAGAACCACACCTTCAAGAACGCGTTCATAGTTTCCCGGACCACGGAACACATACACGGAAACGCTGACAGAATCGTTGCCGCCTTCCGTGTGTTCTGTGTCTTCCGCGGTTTGGTTTCCTTTTTCTAAATCAACTTCGTCACACCGGGCACATAGACGGGATAGAGGCCGTCGGGGCCTTTTTTGGCGGGCGGTTCCATGTCCATGCGGCAGTCTTCGGGTTTGATGGGGTAGTGGAAGTCAGACTGATTGATCTGCTCCCATGTGATCTCCGCGCCCGTGTAGCAACTGATCTGACCCATGACGTTCATCATCGTGCTGCGGGCCCTGTATTCGCCGTTGTTGATGACCTCGCCCTTGCGCAACGCCTCGAANAGCTTGACATGCTCGTAGGCGTGTGGTTCGGGCGCCTTGCCCTCATAGGTCCAGTTCGTCTCGCCCTCGATGCGGCAGCGCATCAGGTCGCAACGGCCCTTGGAACCGAGGATGATGCTGGAGTATTCATTGTAGCAGCGGACCTGCGTGCGGCAGAATGCATAGACGCGCACGCCATTGGGGAAGTGGTAGATGACCGAATGATGGTCGAAAACATCGCCGTATTCCTCGCCGAACGACGCCGAGCGCCCGCCGAGGCCGTGGCACCTCAGCGGCGCCTGTTCTTTCAACGCCCATGAGGCGCGATCCATATTGTGGATCAGCGACTGCGGCACGTCATCGCCACTGAGCCAGACGAAGTGATACTGGTTGCCAAGCTGGCTCTGCATCTCTGTCCAGCCCGCCTGTCGGCGATACACGCCGTAGGGCTGCCGCAGGAAGTTCTCCTCGATGGCGACGATGTCGCCAATGGCGCCGTCGTGAATGCGCTTGATGGTTTCCTGGTAGCCGAGGTGGTAGCGACTGTGGAGGCCGGAGACGACGCAAAGTTTCTTCTGCCGGGCCAGTTCGCAAGCCTTGGCCATCATCTTAACGCCGTAGGGGTCAATGCCGTGGGGTTTCTCAACGAACACGTGTTTGCCGGCCTGGATGGCGGCCAGCGTATGGAGCGGGTGAAACTTCGCCGCGTTGGCGATGAGCACCACGTCGCTCGCCTCGATGACGCCCTTGTAACCGTCCAGCCCGTCAAAGCAATTCGAGTCCTTGACCTGCACTTGTTCGGGCTTCTGTTTCTTGAGCGCCTCCAGCTTGCTTTTCACGCGGTCCATGAAGACGTCGTGGATCGCCACCAGCCGCGCGTCGGAGTCGGCGTCCATCGCGTCCTTGGCCGCGCCCGCGCAACGGCCGCCCGCGCCGATCATGCCGATCTTGAAGGCGCCGCTGCCGGCGGCGTGCGCGGCGCGTTCGATGGGAAGCCGGCTGAAAGCCGCCGCGGAGGCCGCGGCCGCCGAGGTTCGCAGGAAGTTGCGTCGTGTGAGTTGTTGTTTGCTGACAGGGTTTGATGGCTGGGTCATGGTGTGGGTCCTTTGGGTGGTTTGGTTCTCTACCGAGGGGTATGGGCACGGGACGATCCGTCCGCCGCGGACGCGCGTCGTCGCTCGACGCAACCCAGTGTCCGCAAGAGCTGCTCGGAAATCTGTTTCTCCACGCGCCGCGAACAAAGCTCTGGATCAAACAACGCCTGCAACTTGATGCCTTCCATCGCGGCCAGCAGAAAATCCACCGCCTGCCGCGAATCGGGCGTCTTAATCCGTCCCGCGGCCCGCGCCGCTTCTAGGAGGCCGACGTAGAACTCGCGCACGCTGTCCAGAAACTGCCGCCAGCCACGCCGCACCGCTTCGTCGTGGAGCGAGAGGGTAAAAATCTCCAGCGTGAACACGCGATTTTCCTTGTCCAACAGGCACGTGCGCACCGAGAAGCCCAGCGCGCGCTCCAGCCGCTCCAGCGGATCGGCAAACGGCGCGATCTCGACGTTGATGCGGCGGTGCCAGCTCCGGTAGTAGTGCGAACAGGCAGCCTGAATGATCTCGTCCTTGGACTCGAAGTGCCAGTAGAGGCTGCCCTTGGTCACGCCGGCGTGAGCGGCGATGCGGTCGAGGTTGACGTTCTGGATGCCGTGGCGGGAGAACAGCGCGAAGGCGCTTTGCGCCAGCCGCTCCGGCATCGGTGTTGTGCGTGCAGCCATGTTGGTCTTCGGCATTTGCCGCCGTGAGCGCGGACTATACCGGACAGTATGGAAGTGTCAACTGCCAAAAGCGGTCCCACGCGGTGGCGGGCGCGCGAGGGCGACCATGCGCCGCGGCGGCGCATCCCGGCATTTCAGCGTTGCAGGATGATTCAGCGGAAGCAATCATGCTGCGTCATGAACCGGATCACGCGAAGCCTGCTCCTGGCGCTTTTCGCCGCTTTCTCATGGATGCCGCACGATCATGTGGCTGCGGCAACACCGAACATTGTCTATGTCCTCTGCGACGACCTTGGCTACGGCGACATCAAGTGCCTCAACCCCAACGGCAAAATCCCCACGCCGAATGCGGACCGGCTTGCGGCGGGCGGGATGATCTTCACTGACGCGCATTCGGGGTCGTCGGTCTGCACGCCGACGCGCTACGGCGTCATGACAGGGCGTTACGCATGGCGCTCGAAGCTTCAGAGCGGCGTCCTCGGCGGCCTCAGCCCGCGCCTCATCGAGCCGGGCCGGCTCACGGTGGCGGCGTTGCTTAAACAACATGGCTACCATACCGCCGCCATTGGCAAGTGGCATCTCGGCATGGATTGGATGAAGAAGCAGGGCAAGGAGGTGTCGGAGTTAACCATCGAGAAGCCGGAGCAGGTTTGGAACGTGGACTACACGAAGCCGATCACCAACGGACCGAACAGCGTTGGGTTTGATTACTACTTCGGCATCAGCGCGTCGCTCGACATGGTGCCCTACACGTTCATTGAAAACGACCGCGTGACCGCGCTGCCGACCGAAGAGCGCGCCCTGCCGATGATGCACGGCCGCGAAGAGGGCAAGACTCGCCTCGGCCCCGCCGCGCCAGGTTTCACGGGTTACGAAGTGCTGCCAGCGCTCACGCGCAAGGCGGTGGATTACATCGCCCGCCGCGCGGCGGACGCGAAGAACGGCAGGCCGTTTTTTCTCTACCTCCCGCTCAACGCGCCACACACGCCGATTTTGCCGACGAAGGAATGGCAGGGCAAAAGCGGCCTGAATCCTTACGCGGACTTCGTGATGCAGACCGACGCGACGCTCGGCGCGGTCCTGAAGGCGCTTGACCAGCACGGTCTCGCTGAGAACACGATGGTGATCTTCACCAGCGACAACGGTTGTTCGCCGCAGGCCAAGTTTGACGAGTTGCTCGCGAAGGGACACAATCCGAGCCATGTCTTCCGTGGCGCGAAGGCGGACATCTTCGATGGCGGGCATCGCGTGCCGTTCATCGTTCGTTGGCCCGCGAAGGTCAAACCCGGCACGACCTGCGATCAGATCACCTGCCTGACCGACTTGATGGCGACGTGCGCCGACATTCTCGGCGTCAAGCTGCCCGACAACGCCGGCGAGGACAGCGTGAGCATGCTGCCCGCATTGCTCGGCACCGCCAGCGGCCCGTTGCGCGAGGCGGTTGTGCATCATTCCATCAACGGTTCGTTCTCGATCCGCCAGGGCAATTGGAAACTCGCGCTCTGCGCCGGCTCCGGCGGCTGGAGCGCGCCGCGTCCCGGCAGCCGGGAGGAGCAAGGCTTGCCGCCGGTTCAGCTTTACGACCTCGGCAGCGACCCTGGCGAAAAGGTCAATGTGCAGGACAAACATCCCGATGTGGTCGCGCGGCTGACGACACTGCTGGAGGAATACGTCGCCAACGGCCGCAGCACGCCCGGCGTGAAACAGCAGAACGCCGTGCCGGTGAAGATTCGCAAGGCCTCCCAACCAACACCCAAAGCGGCGGCCAAAACGAAAAAGGCCCAAGTCAAAAAGCAGGAATGAGTCGGGTCTGTGAGCTTGCAAGCCGTCGGGCGCGAACTTGTTTTTTTGGAAGTTGGAACCGACTGACGGCATGGCATGGAAGCTGGGAACTGCTAAAACAAATCGCAGCGGAGACCAAGCTGTGATGGACGAGTTGATTCGGTTCTTGAACGCCACCCCGCCGAATCTGCATAATCGCGACGCGCGACAACCGCGCAGCGTATGCGCCCGATCATTCTAACTCTTGCGTTACTGCTGGGACTCGTCCGCGCCGCGGCCGGCGCGGAGGAACCCGGCCCCGACACCGTGCAAACCGCCCGATCCTTCAAAGCCCGCATCAGCCGCACCGTCAGCGCCAATTACCTGTTGTTCCTGCCAAAGGACTACCGCGCTACCGGCAGGAAGACGTGGCCGCTGATCCTGTTCCTGCACGGCGCCGGCGAACGCGGCACCAACGTTTGGAAAGTCAGCGTGCACGGCCCGCCGAAGCTGGTGAAACAACAGCCGGACTTCCCGTTCATTGTTCTGTCGCCGCAATGTCCACCGGGCCAGCGATGGGACAACGAGACGTTGATCGCGCTACTGGACGACGTGATGAAGAAGCATCGTGTGGACAAGCGCCGCGTTTATCTGACCGGCCTGAGCA
>JAOACV010000140.1 GCA_026417675.1 Verrucomicrobiia bacterium | reverse complement strand
ATACAGTCATTTAGAGGAGGAATAGCTATGGGCTATAGAGCAAGATGGGGCATGGGGCTAGATGGAGCGGCGGCGTTTTGCGGGCGTTGCGAATTGGAGGCCGCCGAAGGCAAGGGAAGCCAAGCTGCGCCTGCGAACACGTTCGGTGCAGTGCAGGAGCGGGAAGCGGTATTCGAGTTCGCGGAAAAGCCCAAGGTAGAGAAGCAGGGGGACAAGTGGGTTATTACGTTCGCGTCGAAGGCGGCGTGCGACGCGGCAGTTGCCATCTTGGATAAGGATGGGAGGGTTGTCCGCCATCTGGCGGCGGGGGTTCTGGGCAGAAACGCGCCGGAACCCTTCCAGCAAGACGGTCTCCGGCAGACGTTGGAGTGGGACGGGAAGAGCGACCTGGGGCGCTCGGTGGAGAACCCGCAGGCCTTGCAGGTGCGGGTAGCGTTGGGACTAAACCCCACGTTCGATCGCGTTGTTCTAGGCCATGAGAAAGACGTCTTGTGCTATACCTCGTGCGAGGGGATCGCCGCCGACAAAGAAGGAGTATATGTTTTGCACCAGGACATGGTTGTGTCCCAGCTGCGGATGTACGATCACAAGGGGGAATATGTACGGACGCTGATTCCGTTTCGGGGTGACAAGCTGGGCGATCCGCAGCTGAACATAAAGACCGAGAAGTTACCGTCGGGGCGTATCGTTCCGGCCAGGCCGTTATCTCACAGGTTTTACATTGTTTGTCGTTCGGACGGCACGAACCAGGCGACCGGCATGCCGCCGAAGCTCGCCGCGGCGGGCGGTTGGGTTGTGACGTTGAGCGACTATGCCGAGCTATTGCGGATGCGGCCGGACGGGACGACAGGCGGCACAAGCTTTCCTGGACCTGCCATCCCGATTGTTGGAAAGCGCGACAAGATGCCCGTTTTTGCTATTCAGGCCAGGGTGGCCTTGAGTCCAGACGGCCAGTGGCTTTACGTAGTGGGCTTAAGACCATCGGCGCAGGGCAATTTCAGAGAGGGGGTGGCGCGGCGGGACGGTGTTCAACCCGACGCTTATGATCAGGCGGTCTGGCGGGTTCCGCGCGACGCCGAAGGCGTGCTGGCTGAGTTGAAGCCGTTTGTGGGCCAGGTGGAGGGGGGAGCTCCGGCCGATCCCGGTAAGGGGTTGGTTCGCGCCCAAGGCATTGCCTGCGATGCGCAAGGCCGGGTTTATGTGTGCGACGTCGACACGAACCGCGTTCAAGTCTACATGCCGGACGGTTCGCACGTGAAATCCATCCCGGTCGACAGGCCGCGGGAAATCAGCATTCATCAGAAGACCGGAGAGATATATCTTCTGTGCGACGGCAAGCCGAAGAAAGAGTGGGTATTTGGGCGTCGCTGGCAGCCATACGGAACTGGCCATGAGGAGCGAGATCATGTTGTTCTGCGAAAGTTTCGAAGTTTGGAGGATCCGAGATTGGTTTTGGAGCAGGAATTGGTGGTGGAGCGGGCCGCCCCTACCTCCTACTCTCCTTTTATCCCGACCCTGTGCGTAGACTCCTGGTCCGAGCCGACGATGGTGTGGGTAGTGCACCGCAAGCCGTTGCCGCGCTTGTATGCGGATCGAGGCAACAAGCTGGAACTAGTTCGTGATTTTGTCGAGGATATTCGCTCCGCCGGCCTGTGGCCGGGGCTGATCGCGAACGGCTTCAATGTGGAACGGGTCGCTCTCGATCCGGCGCGGGGGATGTTATATCATACTCTCTTCCGCCTGGAACCGCGGCCCGATGCCATGGCTGTCGTTCCTTTTCTATACCCCGATGGATGGTTATTCCTGCCGTCGGAGATGGGATTTTCGGCCGATGGACTGCTCTACATTCATGGGCCTTCAGGAGGAAGGGGGCAAGGCACGAGACGGATAGACCCGTCCAAGGCTGAGATCACGGAAAACGGTTTCTTGAAGTTCCCACCGGGATCCGTGGTGCCATTTGCGGCAATCACGGAGTCGCCAGGGCAGGGCTTGGAGAAAGGAGTATTGCCGACAGAGGGTGGTGCACCTCATCATGCGCTCTGGGCAGTCATGCCTGATGGTAGCGTTGTTGGCCTGAGCCCTCGGGGTTCGGAAGGCTTGTGGAGCGTGTATTGCTGGGATCGGGATGGGAATCTGGTCGCGAAGGATTTGCTGACCGGTCATCCTATTAGGGAGTTGCGTGGTCTGCAGGTTGACGGGCGCAGACGTCTGTTCGTCGCATGGCAAGGGGCAGTCTGCCGGGTTCGCGAAGGTGCTTCATTGAGCCCAGTGAATGTTCTCTGGAGGTATCCAGGTTTCGTCAACGCCGTAGGGGCGCCTGGTGGATGCTCGTGCATTTGCGGCGAGTTCAAGACCGACGCCTACGGCCGGAGCTTTGTCCCGAAAGCAAAAGAGTGCACCGTGGGCGTTGTGGATGCCAATGGGAACCGCATCTGTGAAATAGGTCGGTATGGCAATTTCGATACGCGCGGCCCTGATGGTCCGGTAAAGGTAGGCGGCGACGAAATCGGACTGTGCTGGTCCTGGCATCTTGGGATTGATCTTGACAGGTGGCTTTATCTCATAGATAATGGGAACATACGCGTGGTGCGGGTCAAACTGGGCTACGTGGCGGAGTGGGTCGCGCCGCTGCCGTGAGGGCGATTCCGGCGTTGATGCTTGGTTTTTTGACTCGGTCATTGGATGGGAAGGAGATTCGGCATGAGGCAATCGTTGATGGTGGTTTGTTTTTCTGTTGCCGGCATGTTTGCCGGGTGGGTCAAGGCCGCTGAGGAAAAGGGCGCCGCTCCAGCCAACCCTTACAATGGGATGCAGGAGCGGGAGGAAGTGTTCGAGTTCACGCAAAAGCCCAAGGTAGAAAAGCAAGAAGACAAGTGGGTCATAACCTTCGCCAGCAGAGGCAAATGCGACGCGACGGTAACGATCCGCAGCAAGGAGGGCAGGGTGCTCCGGCACTTGGCGTCGGGCGTTCTTGGCCCAAACGCTCCTTGGCCTTTCCAACAGAACTCGCTTTCCCAGAGGATTGAGTGGGACGGCGCGGTCGACTTCGAAGGGGAAAGTATTGCTGGCGCTGAGGTTCATGTGGGTTTGGGACTGAAGGCCATGTATGACAAGTCGATCAACTGGAATCCCAATCTATGCCACGGGGGCGTGGTGTTTTCGGGAACCGGCCCGAACAAGGAGAATGTTTACGTTGGCATGGGATCATACAACTCGGGCCACATGCGAGTAAGGGAGTTCGACAAATCAGGGAAATATCTAAAGACGCTATGCCCGCCTCCGGCGAAGGAGTTGAAGCGGTTTTGTGAGGCGTTGGGGCTCAGGGTTGCAACGACGAAGTGGGGCGATGAGATCGTGGTCTCGCCTCCGGACTACTATTGGGCTTTTCCTAATTACGACGGGCGAAAAGGTCTTCAGTCGGCGGCAGCAACCATGACCGCGGTAGGATTGAGCGGGATAGAGCAGGCAAAAGAGCCCCCGTCCTTCATGATAAAGGAACTAGATGGCGGGAGGATGTTGAGCTATCACAAGCGATCCTATGTGTGTGCCGACCCTTGGGAAGACAAGGTTTATTTTTTCGCGGTGAGGTTTGATGGCGCTACTGGGAAGGCGGACGAATCGTGGCCCTACCGACTGAATCCTGAGCTTATAGGGCTTGTGAGACGCGGCCCGGACAAGCTGTTGTATGGCATGGATTCCGGCTACGGCCAGCATCTATGGCGGTGGGAGCAGGATGGCAAATGGGTTCCGTTCAAGAACAACTGGACGGTCGCCGAGAAGTCATCTTGGGGCCATCCGGCCTACTATGCGCCGCCGCCTTATCGGAGCGACAAGGCACGGTATCTATTTTTCAAGGAGGCGGATCATCAGTCCGCCACGCAGAACGGTGGGTTGTGTGTGGCGCCCAACGGGTTGATATGCGGCGCCCGATGGGAGGTGAGCGCGGGATGGGTCGCGAAACACGGCGGGACGCCCATCAAAGCTAATGGAGATACCAGAGTTATCGTTTTTGACAGGGAGGGGAACTTGGTAACTGTGGACGCTCTGGGGTTCGATTACAAGCGCGGCAGCGCCTTTATGGACCGCCATTACAACATTTATGTTTTCATGCCCGGCGGTGCGCCGCCCAACAACGAGCTATACGGCGTGTCCGGGATGAAAACGGGCGAGGGACTTGTAAAAGTTCGTGGGCAGGGCGGCAGATTTCCACTGGCGAAATACGCTACCGAAAAACTGAAGGTGATGCGCGGCGAGATCCCCGGCGGGCTGTGGTCATTTCCGACGGCGACCAAGCAAAGAGATTCCTGCAACTGTCCGCAGATCCGCTCGGATATTGACTGGTACGGAAGGTTGTGGGTGCCGGCCAACTATATGCATTCGGTGTTGGCCATTGATTCCAACGGCAATGTGATTGCACGGATAGGACGATACGGCAATGTGGATGATTCCGAGGAAGACATAAAGAATGGAACAGGAGACGGTGTTAGGTTCTGTTGGTTGCGAGCCGTGTCAGCGAACGCGTGGGCACTTTACGCTGCTGACTATGGCAGCTGCCGCGTTCTTCGCGCGAAGCTATACTATTCTGCCGAGGAGACCGTGCCCTTGCCCTGAACCATCTTTACCTCGCGTGCGGGGTTGATTTTCCACGCATCCGAACGTCACGAAAGGGGTGTCTTGCCGCTTACGGCGAAATCCGAAATGCGGGCGACGCAAATACAAAACAGACGGAGGGAACCAACTCTTGGCAAAAACTTTTGGTGTGATTGTGCTTTCTGTTGCTGTGGTATGGGCCGGCACCTTCTCTCCCGCCGCTGCCGAGGAACAGCAACCTCTGGACGACGCCTATCGAGGCCTGGTGCTGAACATCCACAGTTTCTGGCGCAGCCATATAACACTTCGCCCGCCGCTCTTCGGCACATCCGCGGACGCGAAGCCGAACCCGAAATGGGCACCACTTCACCGCGTTCTGGGGCAGAGGGTCCCCAGTCTGCCGCCGGAGCAGCCGGCAACCCCCTTCCCGCCAGCGGATTGGATGAAGCCCGAATTCGACGACTCCGAGTGGTGGCGACAACCGGGGCCGTTCCCCGGCCAGACGTGCTGGCAACTGATTCGGGGCTGGGACCGAAGCGGATCTGTTCAGCCGCCCGTAATCGCTTCGATATGCTGCCGCGGCAAGTTCATCGTGGACGAACCACCGTCGGTCAAGAAGCTGACGCTGACGTCAGAATACCGCGGAGGGCTTGTGGTCTACTTGAACGGGAAGGAGGTGCTGCGCCGCCACCTTGGAGAGGGCGCTATCGGGCCGGAAGCGTTGGCCGAGGACTACCCGGCGGAAGCTCATGGAACGACGGCAAAGGGCGGCACGACGGCTGATGTCCAACTCCGGATGCGGAAGGTAGAGGGCGCCGAGTTGCCCGCCGCGGCTCTACGGAAGGGAGCAAATGTCCTTGCCATCGAAATCCGCAGAACGGCACTCCGTCCGGGAGGTAGCTTGTGGAACACTTGCGCATTGGCCAATATCCAGCTTGTGGCCGAGGGCAGCGGGATCGTTCCGAACATTACTCGGCCGAAAGGCGTGGTCCAGGTATGGGTTCCGAATCTGCTGGAAGAGGTCACGGCGGCGGATTACGGCGAACCGAATGCGCCTTTGGGGGAGGTCCGGATTGTTGGGACGCTGGGTGGGGAATTCGCAGGGCAGATTGCCGTGGGTTCGGATGCCGACATCCGTGGGCTTCGTGCCGAATGTTCGGACCTCGTTGGCGAGGGCGGGAACAGGATTCCGGCAAAGTTTGTTCGAACGTTTTATCCCATGTTGGATTGGTGTTCAGAGTATGCTAACCCGCGCTATCCACCCGAAGTGGCCGTTGGGGGCGCGAAATACTACTACTTCCTAGGCGGTAAGCCGAATGAAGGCGGGGCGGTGGCCGGAACGTGTCTGCCGGATCCTCCGACCGTTGTTCCCGTCTTTTTGCCGAAGAAAACCGCGACAACTGGCTATCCGTGGGTCCGCGGTGCGGTTCAGACGATTTGGTTGGTTGTCTCGATCCCGCCGGACGCAAAGCCGGGGGCCTATCGCGGAGTCGTGAAGGTTTCGGCAGAAGGGCTGCTCGGGGTGTCGGTGCCCGTGAAAGTAAAGGTGTGCGGATGGAGAGTGCCTCCACCCCGTCAATGGCGGACTTTCATTGACTTTGTTCAGTCGCCCGACCACCTGGCGCGGCATTACAAGGTTCCGCTGTGGTCTGACAGGAACTGGGCGATGATCGAAAAGACTTTTTCGATAATTGGCCGGTGCGGCAACAAGACGGTGTATGTGCCCGCCATCGTTCCGACGCATCTGGGGAATAAGGAGACGATGATCCGCTGGGTGAAGGAAGGCGAAGGGAAGTTCCGGTACGATTTTGGCATTTTGAGCAGATATCTGGATTTGTACGAGAAGCATTGCGGGAAGCCGCGCGTGGTGTGTTTGTACGTGTGGGATGTATATCTCGCGGGAGATGTGCACCGCGTCACGGGCGGCATGAAGCCTCATGCGGAGAAATACAGGGAAAAGACCGTTGGCGTTACGCTGCTTGACCCTGTTTCCGGAAAGACAGAGAAGCAGGAAATTTCTGGCTATGGGCCGGAGGCAGAACCTTATTGGATGCCGTTCGGGAAGGCGGTGATGGAGTTCGTGGAGAAGCGCGGCTTGAAGGATTCCCTGATGCTGGGAGTGGCGGCTGATATACGGCCGACGAAGGAGCAGATTGAGTTCTGGAACAAGGTGTTTCCTGGA
>JAOACV010000013.1 GCA_026417675.1 Verrucomicrobiia bacterium | reverse complement strand
GTCTGTAGTCTGAAGGAGCAGTCATGGGTTCGATCAAGAAGCGTCGCAAAGCCAAAATGAACCGTCACAAGCGGCGGAAGTGCTCCAAGGCGCACCGTCACATGAAGCGCGCGTGGCAGAAGTAGCACGCCGCGCGGACGCCACGTGCGATTGCGGGCCGGCCGCGCGCCGGCGCGCGGAGCGGGTGTTTCCCCTCGTGTTGACACGACGAGAGCCAATTCACAACGCGGCCGGCTGGCTCGCGCGGGCTGCGGTGTGCGCGCTGCTCGCGGCAGCCGGTACATGGAGCGGCTGCGTCGCCCCGACGCCACGGAAAACCGCCGCGGCAACCACATCAGTCAAGAAGGCGCCGGAACCGCCCGCGCGTCGGGTGGACCTTTTCACCGGCGCGCCGTCTGCGACGAATGAAGTGGTCGCAACGATGCCGGCCCCGCCCTCGGCTCAGCAACAAGCCGCGCCATCCCCGGAGCCGCCGACCTCGCAATACATCCCGCCCTCGATGCCCGTCGAGGGGTCCGACGCAAAGGCGGATCTGAAGCTCAAACCTGACGCGGTCAAGCGCGCCGAGGCGATGGCGCGTTGCGCCGCCGGCAAGCATTACGAGTTGCGGCAGCAGTTCGACAAAGCGCTGCAGGAATACCAGGCGGCGTTCGACATTGACCCGACGGCCAAATACCTGCCGCTCAATGCCGGCATGAACCACGTTCCGCTGGCGGTCCATCTCGGCGCGGAGTATTTGCGCCGGAAGCAGAATGACAAGGCCCAAGCCGTCCTGGAGCGAGCCGCGGCCGTCAGCCCGACCAGCTACGAGATTCATCTGCTGCTCGGCATCGCCTACCAAAGCGCCGGGAAGACGCCCAAAGCCATTGCGGCTTACCAAGAAGCGAGCCGGATTGATCCGCTCCAGATCGCGCCGTATCAATCGCTCGCGGCGGTTTACCTCAAGGAGCACAAGGCAGCCGAGACGTTGCGCGTGCTGGAGCGCGCGTTTCAGCAAAACAGCGAGGACGCGCGGTTCTGGGCCACGCTGGGCGATCTCTACGCGCTGACGATGTCCGAGCCGACCGCGGCCAAGGCGGTGGCGACAGTCTATACGCAAAAGCCCAAATCGCCGCGCGCCGTCGAGTGCTACGAGAAAGCGCGAAAATTCGCGCCCGAGGACCTGGGCATTCTGTTCCGCCTGGGCGGCTACTACGTGGCGCACAACGAGGCGGACAAGGGCATCGCGCTTTACCAGCACATACTGGAAAAGCGGCCCGACGCGCTCGATGTGCGGGAGCGGCTCGCCGACGCCTACGCCGCAAAAAAGGATTTTGACCGCGGCGCCGCCCAGATTGAAGAAGTCATCAAGCGCCAGCCGACGAACTGGAGGTGGTATGACAAGCTGGGCGGCCTGTATGAAGCGGGCAAAGCCTACGACCGCGCTCAGGCCAACTACGAGCAGGCGCTGATTCTCAACCCAAAGGAGTTGACGACCTACCTGCGACTGACCCGTCTGTATCTGGTTCAAAAGCGCCAGTCCGAGGCGCTTCAGATCTTGCAGCGCGCCAAGGAACGTTTCCCGGACAGCGCGCGCGTGCCGTATTTCCTCGGGCTGGTGTGCAGCAGCATGAAGGACTATCCCAAGGCCATCGAGGCGTTCGTCCAGACCGAGATCATGGCCAAGGGCAGCCAGGAAGAGAAGGACATCCTCGACACCACGTTCTACTTCTACTACGGCGCCGCTTGCGAACGCGGCGGGCAGTTCGAGCGCGCGGTCGAGTTGTTCCGCAAATCCCTGAAACTCAACCCGGACAACGACGAGTCCTGCAACTATCTGGGCTACATGTTTGCCGACAAGGGCGAGAACCTCAAGGAGGCCGAGATGTTGATCAAGCGCGCCCTGAAGGCCGAGCCGAAGAATGGTGCGTATCTGGACAGCCTCGGCTGGGTCTATTTTCGTCTAGGCCGCACCTACGAGGCGCTGCGCTACCTCAACGAGGCGGCAAAGACCGACGCCGCGAAGGAAGACGCCGCAATTTTCGAGCATCTGGCTGAGGTGTATTTGAAGATGGGCAGGAAGGACCTCGCGCGTGAGCACTTGCAAAAGGGCCTGCAGGTCGAGCCGGGCAACAAGAAGATCGCCGAGAAGCTCAAGGCACTGGAAACCGGCGCGTCCGCCAAGCCGACGCCGATCAAGAAACCCGCGAGCGTGGGCAGCCCGAAGCCGTCGAAGTGATGATCGGTCCGCCGGCAACCTTTCAATGGCTCCTAAATCAAGAGCGGCGCGTCATGTTCCCACCAACGCGCCGGTCCTGATGGCCAATTCTGGCAGCAACCTTCCGTTTTACTGAATCTTAATGATGTCCTTGTCGGCGAAGCCCGTTCCGCCAACAGGTTTGCAGACGGAAAACTTCTCTTGCACATCCACCACTTCGATCTGGCCGTATTTGGTGTCCTTGCTGCCAAGATTCAACCCGGTGTCCGGGTCCACCAAGGGCTGACCCGGCTTGTAGCACGTAAACCGGTCGCCCACCCGAATCCCGAAGTTGGAGCCGGCATTGATGAAGATCTTGTCGCCTTCGGCCTTGACGATGCGCCCCTGCCACGGCACCTGCTCCAGCCGCGAGGTAATGATATTCACGGCCTGGTTGATCGCGTCGATTACCGCGTCGCCCAGCGGCGTCTTTTTCAAGTCACTCATCCCGCCGCTGAAGTGTCCGTCGGAAAATCCAATGGAGAGGCCCGACTTCTTGGCGACGCCCTTGATCTGCTGGGAATCGAGCACTTGACCGGTGGTGGTGTCAATGATGCGCAGTGCGATCGTTACGGTCGCCGTCCCGCCGCTGCGGCCCAGCCGCACCGGGCCAAATCCAAACGACTGACCGCCGCCCGATGCCTGCGTCTCGACATGCGTGATGCTGCCAGTGATCTGGATCTGTGCCGTCAAAATCTGGCCGATCTTGGGGCCGGTCGTGGTTTCCGCCGTGCGCCCGCTCACCGCAAAATCCTGTTCCTGCATCACGTTCTTGATTTCCTGCCGCTCCACCACGATAAACCGGCCGGTCTTGATCAGCGCGTCGGCCAGCGAGTCGGCAAACCCGGTGCCCAGCTCGACCTGGCCCTGGTAGTTAGACTTGTTTTCAAATTTCGTCACCGCGATGCGCTTCTTGATCCCCGTCATGCCACCCGCCTGTTGGGCTTGCGCGATCCCCGATCCTTGGACAAACGCCCACACGGCCGCGGCCAAGAATAGATTCTTCGTCGCTGTCAACGTTTTCATCATCGAGTCTCTCCTGCTTCGCAAACTGTTTTGGCGTCCTTCGACGGCGTCAAGATTAGTTTCTTCAGGCCAGGCTGACAACCATATTCCTCTCACCGCCCTGCCAAGCTCGCGTCAATCCAGCGCAAATACGCCGCTTCGCCGGCCGCCAACGGCACCGCGATGATCTCCGGCACCTGGTAGCTGTGGAGTTGCTTCACCACCCTCCGCAGCGCGCGGAAGCGCGACCGGCGCGTCTTCATCACCAGCAGCCACTCGCGCGAGCAGTCCACCTTTCCCTGCCACCAGTAGTGCGACTCCACGCCCGGCACGATGCTGGCGCAGGCTGCAAGCCGTCGCTCCAGCAGCGTTTGGGCGAGTTTCCTCGCCTCCCGCCGGGAGCCGGCCGTGACAAAAACCACGCAGTAATTCTTCAGTGACAAGGCTCCTGTTCTCATGCGGACGGATTCTCCTCAAGCCGGTCAATGAGCGCCAGCACCTCCTGCAGCTTGTGCACAACATGCTGCGCCTCTTTGGCCCATTCCGGCACACGGTCATTGATCAGCAGCACCCCTGTCGCGCCGGCGTCTCGCGCGCAGCGCAGGTCGTGAACGTAATCGCCCACGACCAAAACTTCCGCCGGCGACACGCCCCACTGGCGGGCAATGGCCAGCACGGGCTGCGGCGACGGCTTGTAAGGCCCATCTTCGCGCGTCACCGTCGCGTCGAAACCGAGGTCGAACCTGGCCATCAACGCCGCCACAGACCGCCGCGAGTTGCGCGTCAGCAAACCGAGCTTGATGCCACGCGCGCGCAACGCCGCGAGCAATTCATGCACGCCTGGCTGGAGCGTGGCATTCATGGCCGCATCCTCCTCGAAACGATGCAAGATCGCGTCCAGCCGCCGCCGTTCGGTTTCGTCCGCAGCCATCAAATGGTCCACGATGTCGCCGGTGGGAATGCCCATCTCGTGCCGCAGCCTCTGGAAGTCCATGTAATGCTCCGTCAACGTCCCATCCATGTCGAAAATCACGCCGCGAATTCTGGCCATGGTGTTGTCGTGGGATACTTACCGGCAAATCCAGCCGCCGCCAAGCACGGTGTCGCCGTCGTAAAACACCGCCGCCTGGCCCGGTGTCACCGCCCGCTGCGGCTGCGCAAAGCGAACCCGCACCCGCCCGGCGTTGGCTTCCAAGGGTTCGATCTGCGCCGGCACGGCCTCGTGCCGGCTGCGGATTTTTACCGTCGCCCCGCGAGGCGCCCGCAGCGGTTCAATGGAAACCCAGTTGCCGTCGTCGGCGACAAACTCGCCACAAACAAGATCGTCATCATCGCCCACGACGATCCGGTTGCGGGCCGGGTCAATCGCCACCACATACAACGGTCGCCCCGCCGCCACCCGCAGACCGCGGCGCTGGCCTATGGTGAAGAACTCCACGCCCTCGTGCTCGCCCAAGACGCGGCCGGCCGTGTCCACGATCTCGCCCGCATGCTCGCGCACGCCCGCGTCGCGCAGGAACCGGCGGTAGTCATCGGTCACGAAGCAAATCTCCTGGCTCTCCCGCTTGCCAGCGACCTTCAAACCCAGTTGGGCCGCCATCGCGCGCGTCTGCCTCTTCGTCATCCCGCCCATTGGAAAAAGCGCGTGGGCCAGTTGTTCCTGGCTGAGCGAAAACAGGAAATAGGACTGGTCCTTCTGCGCATCGCATCCCTTGCGCAACCTCCAGCGTCCGCCGTTGCGTTCGACACGCGCATAGTGGCCGGTTGCCACGTGCGACGCGCCCAACGAACGCGCCGTTTCCAACAGGGTGCCGAACTTCAGCTTCTCGTTGCACAACACGCACGGGCTGGGCGTGCGGCCGGCGCGATACTCTGCGATGAAATGGTCAATCACCCACCGTTGAAACTGTTGCTGCGCCTCCACCACGTAATGCGGGATGCCAAGCTGTTGCGCCACGGCGCGCGCGTCCGCCACCGCCTCCGGACCGCAACACTTGTCTGGCGCCACGCTCGCGCACGCCTGCGGCCAGAGTTTCATCGTGATCCCGATGACGTCGTGACCGTCTTCGAGCAAGCGCCGCGCGGCGACGCTGGAATCCACGCCGCCGCTCATGCCGATGACTACGCGCGATTTCATCACAGTTGTGGTGCCGGAGCCGCGGCAACTTTACCGCTGCCCGCCGGCCTGTAAAGCGGGGACACGCCAACAGGCTTCCGTCCGCGCCGGAAATCGGCATAATGCGGGCGATGGCAGCGCCCTTGGTCAGCATCATTGTTCCGACGAAGAACTCGGCGGCGATCCTGCCGCGATTGCTCGACTCGATCCGCGCGCAGACGCATCAGCCGCTGGAGGTGATCGTCGTGGACAACCACTCCACCGACGGCGAGCCGGAGCTGGTGCGGACACGCTACCCGGAGGTGCGTTTTTTCACGCAGGGACCGGAGCGCAACGTCCAGCGCAACTTTGGCGCCCGGCAGGCGCGCGGCGAGTTCCTGATGTTCTTCGACAGCGATATGGAACTGCGGCCGACGCTCGTGGCCGACTGCGTGCGGCTGGCCGGCGAAGGCGCCGACGCGGTGATCATCCCGGAGGAGGGCGGCGGGAGCGGTTACTGGGCGGAGTGCCAGAAGCTGGAGAAACGCTGTTACTTTAACGACCCCTACATGGAGGCGGCCAACCGGTTCATCCGCGCGACGGCCTATTGGAAGGTCGGCGGCTACAGCGAAACGATGGTCGCCGGCGAAGACTTTGACATCTCCGACAGGCTCAAGGCCGCCGGCTTCAAGATCGCCCGCACCGAGGTCGCGCTGGTTCATCACGAGCCGGCCGGGTTCTGGTCGGTGGTGCGCAAGAAGTTCTACTACGGCTCGAAGATGCGCACGTATTTCCGGTCTGCCGGCGCGGCGGGCGTCAAACGGTTCGCGCCGGTCAAGCCCGCGTTCCTCCGCCAGTGGCGGCTGCTGGCCCGCGACCCCATCCACGCCATCGGTCTGCTGACGATGAAAAGCGCGCAGTGGATGGCCGGGCTGTTGGGACTGGCGCTGAGCTGTCTGAAACCGGAGACGGAAGCGATGCGCGAGGGAGTGACCGGCGTGTTGTTGCTGCCGCTGACCTTCCCGCCCGACGTGGGCGGCGTGGAGACGCATCTGGGCGATCTGGTGCGCGCAATCCAACGCCGCGACGGCTTGCGCGCGTATGTCTGCGCGTTCAAGCCGATCGTCACCGCCGTGCGGAACTATCGGCGGCGCGAGACGGATGGCAACGTGGAGATCCGCCGCTTCTGGTGGTTCGGCGGTAGTTTCGGAGGCAACCTGTTTCGCAGGCTGGAGCCGTATCCGGCGCTGCTGTTCCTCTACATCACGCCTTATTTTTTCGCGCGGGCGCTGTGGTTCATGCTGTGGCATCGGCAGCGGATTGATGTTATTCATGTCCACGGTCTGAACATGGCGTTCACGGGCTTGTGTTTGGGCTGGCTGTTCCGAAAACCGGTGATCATGCAGACCCACGCGCTCTACGGTTTCCGTGCCGACTCGGGCTTCAGCCGCGTTGCGCGCGCGGTGTTTCGGGGCGCGTCGGCGATTTTCTCTCTTGGCTCCGCCTCGCGCGACGAACTGGTCGCGCTCGGTGTGCCGGCAGAACGAGTGACCGTGTATCGTTACTGGATAGACCTGGAGCGGTTCGGCAGCGGTGACAAGGCGGCCGCAAAACAAACCCTGGGCTGGCCCGCAACGTTCACGGTGCTGTTCGTGGCGCGGCTGATGGACATCAAGGGCACGCGCGTCGTCTGCAAACTGGCCGAGCGATTCCCCCAACTGCGCTTCGTCGTGGCCGGTGACGGGCCCGACAAGCCCGCCGTGCTCGACGCGGCGCGCCGTCTGCCCAATTTGCATTACGCCGGCCTCGTCCAGAACACTGACTTGCCGGCGTTCTATCGCGCCGCCGATCTGACGCTGGTGCCGTCGTTGTATCCGGAAGGCTTCGGCCGCGTCATCTGCGAGAGTCTCGCTTGCGGCACGCCGGTGGCGGCGTCGCGAGTCGGCGGCATTCCCGACGCGATGGATGAGACGGTCGGAACGCTCTGCGCGCCCGATGAGGAGAGCTTCGCGCAGGCGCTCCGCCAGATGGTCGAGGACCGCGACCGCTACGCGCGCTGCCAGCAGAACGCGCGCGCCTACGCCGAGCGCCGTTTCAGCGACGCCAACGCCGAGGTGATCTTCGCGGCTTACGAACGATCACGTCGTTCGCGTCGAGCCGCCGTTTGAGGTGCCGCGCTGTTTACCGTTGGATGCGGGCCGAGCCGCCTTTGGCGAATGCCCTGACTTGCTCCAGCGTCGCCATCGTCGTGTCGCCGGGGAAGGTCGTCAGCAGCGCGCCGTGCGCCCAGCCGAGCTTGACGGCATCTTCCTCCGGCTCGCCGGTGAGCAGACCGTAGAAGAAGCCGGCCGCGTAGCCGTCGCCGCCGCCAACGCGGTCGAACACGTCGAGTTCGCAGGTCGGGGCCTGGTAGGTCTTGCCGTTGATCCACGCCACCGCGCTCCAACTGTGGCGGTTGGTCGAGTGAANCTCGCGCAAGGTGGTGGCAACGATCTTGACGTGGGGATGTTGTTTGACGACCACATCAATCATGGCGAAGAACGCGCTCGGATCGAGCTTGGACTTGGCGTGCACGTCCTGGCCGGGGATGCCGAGACCCTTCTGCAGGTCCTCCTCGTTGCCGACCAGCACGTCCACGTTGGCCACAATGCGTTTGATGACGGAGACGGCTTTCTCCTGGCCGCCCCAGATGCTCCAGAGTTTCTCGCGGTAGTTGAGGTCGAACGAGGTGACCGCGCCGGCGGCCTTGGCGGCTTTCATCGCCTCGATGATCAGTTCGCCCGTCGTCTCGGAGAGGGCCGCGAAGATGCCGCCGCTGTGGAACCAGCGCACGCCGCCCGCAAAGATTTCATTCCAGTTGAAGTCGCCGGGCTTGAGCAACGCCCCCGCCTCGTTGCTGCGGTTGTAAAACACCACCGGCGCGCGGACGCCCTGCCCGCGGTCGCTATAGACCGTGGCCATATTCGGGCCGTTGACGCCGTTATGCTTGAACCGTTTGTAGAACGGCCTGACGCCCATCGCGCGCACGCGCTCGGCGATGAGGTCGCCGATGGGGTAGTCCACCATCGCCGTGACGATGCCGGTGTTCATGCGGAAACAGTCGCTGAGGTTGGCCGCGACATTGAATTCGCCGCCGCTGACGTGAATCTGGCACTCGGTGGCTTTGCGGAACGGGACGATTCCCGGATCCAGACGATGGACCAAGGCGCCGAGGGACACAAAGTCCAGCGCGCCGTTCGGACGAATATTCAAACCATATTTCATCATGCTCTCCTGGTGATTTGGGTTCGCTCTCTTCTAACATCCCCGGCGCGCGGCTAGCAAGCGGGTTGATGAACAGCGCGCCAAGGGGCCACCCAGGGGGCTTCGGGTTTCTGCATGCCTGCCGCGCGCGATTCGCTCTAGGGTGTTTTCCCATGCGAAAATAGGGGATCGAAGATGTTTGGGCTTGCGGGGTGATGTCTTAAAGTTCCCGTCATGGAGCGTGTGGCCGAGAGCGCGCGGGTTGAGCCGTTGTCCGGCAGAAGCGGGCGTTTGCGCACGTTGCTGGTGGACGACTCGCCGGTGTTTCTGCGGCAGCTCCAGCGGATTCTCAAGGATGACACGAGGGTGGAAGTGATCGGGGAGGCGTTCGATGGTGCGGCGGCGATTCAGGCCGCGCGCGCGCTGCGTCCTGATCTGGTGTTGATGGACCTGCAAATGCCGCGGTTGAACGGCTTGGAGGCCACCGCGAGGATTCGCAGGGAAATGCCGGAGGTGATCGTAATCGCCATGTCCATTCTGGACGCCGAGGCGGCCCAAGCGGCGGCACTGGCCAACGGCGCGGACGGCTTCCTGGTGAAGACGGAATTTCACCACGCTTTCGACAAGGAGATCGCGCGGGTGCTCAAGCATCGCGGCGGCTGGAGCGAGGCTTCGGCGCGGTTCGCCGAGGAGCACGCCGGCCAACTGATGGCGGACGTGGAAAACGCGCTGGAGAATCCCATACTCGAATCCGCGCCGATGGGGATACTTGTAGCGGACTCAAAAGGGCGATGTTTGTGCGCCAATCGCGCCTTCCTTTCCATGCTCGAGTGCACGCCTGAGGAGCTGAGGGGAAAGCTGTTTGCCGAGTTTGCGGTCCGGGACGACGCCGACAGATTCAGTTGGAACTCGGATCACTGATTCATCAGGAGCAGGCGGTGATCCATAGCGAGATGCGGTGCCTGACCAAGAGCGGCCGGGCAATCTACGTGGATTTCGCGGCCTTCCCGGCGTTTGACGCGGAGGGGAAGCTCCGCCACGTAATCGTCTTCACGCGAGACGTCAGCGAGCGCAAAGAAGCAGAACAATCGCTGAGGCAGTCGCACTCTCTCCTGGCGGCCACCTTGGAGTCCACCGCCGACGGCATTCTCGTGGTGGACACCCAGGGAAAGGTGGTCAGCTACAACCGAAAGTTCCTCGAACTGTGGCGGATCCCCGAAGCCCTGGCCGCCACTCGAGACAACGAGAAGTTGCTGCAATTCGTTCTAGACCAACTCAAGGCCCCGGACGCGTTTCTGGCCAAGGTCAAGGAGCTTTACCGCAACCCGGAAGTGGTCTCCGTGGACGAACTGGAGTTTCTCGACGGTCGCGTCTTCGAGCGCTACTCGCAGCCCCAGCGCATTGGCAACGCCATTGTGGGCCGGGTGTGGAGTTTCCGCGACATCACCGCCCGCAAACGCGCGGATCAGAAGCTGCGCGATTCCGAGGCGCTCTATCACTCGCTGGTGGAGAACCTGCCCCAGTGCATTCTCCGCAAGGACATCGCGGGGCGGTTCACCTTCGCCAACCGGCGCCATTGCGAGTCGGTGGGCTGCACGATCGAGGACTTGCTGGGCAAGACCGACGCGGATTTCTACCCGCGAGCGCTCGCGGAGAAATACTGGCGCAACGACCAGTGGGTGATGGAAACCGGCCAGATGCTCGAAACAGTGGAAGAGCACCGTCCACCCGGCGGGGAAACAATGCTGGTCCACGTGATGAAGACTCCGTTGCACAATGCCGCCGGCAGGATTATCGGCGTGCAGTGCATCTATTGGGATGTCACCCAGCAGCAACAGGCGGAGGCGGCGCGCCAGCGGCTGGTCACCGCCGTTGAGCAGGCCGCCGAGGCCGTCGTCATCACCGACGTCAAGGGCACCATCCAATACGTCAACCCCGCCTTTGAGCGAATCACGGGGTATTCGCAAGCCGAGGCCGTTGGCCAGAACCCGCGCATCGTCAAGAGCGGCAAGCACGACGAGCGTTTCTACCAGCAGATGTGGCAAACCCTCACGCGCGGCGAGGTCTGGACCGGTCATTTCATTAACAAGAGGAAGGACGGCACGCTCTACGAGGAGGAGGCCACCATCTCGCCCGTGCGCGACGCGGCGGGGAAGGTCGTCAACTATGTCGCCGTCAAACGCGACGTCACCCGCGAAGTGCAGCTTGAAGCTCAAATCCGCCAAGCGCAAAAGATGGAAGCCATCGGCCGGCTCGCCGGCGGCGTGGCTCACGATTTCAACAATCTGCTGATGGCCATCAACGGCTACAGCGAGATGGCCCTGCGACGGCTGGCCCCGGACGATCCCCTGCGCGCCAGCCTCCAGGAAATCAAGGCGGCCGGCGACCGCGCGGCGGCGCTGACGCGACAGTTGCTGACCTTCAGCCGCAAACAACCGATGCAGCCGCAGGTGTTGGACCTCAACAGCGTCCTGACCAACATGCAGAAGCTCCTGCGCCGCGTCATCGCCGAAGATGTTCAGATAGTCACGCGTCTGGGCACCCCGCTGGACTCGGTGAAGGCCGACGTGGGCCAGATTGAGCAGATCATCATGAATCTGGCCGTCAACGCGCGCGACGCCATGCCGCACGGAGGCACGCTGACGTTCGAAACGTCCCGCGCGGATCTCGACGCGGATTATTGCCGGCAAAACCGCGACGTCACGCCGGGCCGTTACGTTCTGCTGACCGTGAGCGACACCGGCTGCGGCATGACGGCCGAGGTGCAGGCGCACTTGTTCGAGCCGTTCTTCACTACCAAGCCCGAGGGCAAGGGCACCGGCCTGGGCCTAGCCACCGTCTATAGCATCGTCAACCAACTCGGCGGCCACATCACTGTTTACAGCGAGACCGGCCACGGAACCACGTTCAAGATCTACCTGCCGGCGGTCTCCGCTGCTCCTTCGACAAGCGTAGCCGAGTTGTTCCAAACCCGCCTCTATCGCGGTCGCGAAACCATCCTCTTGGTCGAGGACGACGAGAGCGTGCGCCGGCTGATCCGCCAAACCCTCACCAGTCACGGCTACATCGTGCTGGAGGCGGCCAACGGCGCCGAGGCGGTGGAGAAATCCGGCCAATATCCCGGCCCTATTCACCTGATGATCTCGGATGTGATCATGCCCGGTGTGGGCGGCCACGCCGCCGTCAAACAAATGCAGCCCCAGCGGCCGGACATGAAGATCATGTTCATCTCCGGCTACACGGCGGATGTGATGCTTCGCGACGGCGTGATCAGCCAGCGGACATCGTTCCTGCAAAAGCCGTTTACCAGCGAGACGTTGTTGCGCAAAGTCCGTGCCATCCTCGACGCGCAACCCGACAACCCGCCGCACGACGAGCGTTCGGAAACCCAGGCCGCCCCCTAGGAAAATCACATGGACACCAAGACGGATAAACACTGGCATGAAAGACACAACAGCAGCGTGGCCATCGGCCAGCCGCCGTGGTTCTGGCCCCGAACGGAGCCGGGCGGCCAAGAAAAGCCGGCGCAATCTGACGCGAACCCATGCGTGTCGCCACGCGCCGACACGCGTTTTCACCGCCTTGTCGCGCACGTGACGAGGCACGGCTCACCGCGAAAACCGGGGGCAACTGTGCCATGAAAGCAGGCCCCCAGTTCTCTTCTCGGCGACTGCTGGCGACCACCACCATCGCCATCATCACGGTCTATATCCTTCTGACTTACGTGCTGCCCAACTTTTGGGCAACCCACCGCGACTGGGTGGAAACCCTCGCCGAGGCCATCTTGGTCGGCATCACCGCCACGCTGATCATCTACCTGTTCTGGTATCAGCCGCTGCTGCGGGAGATGATCATGCGTGATGAGGTCGAGCGCACCCTCAAGTCGTTGCAAACCGAGTTCGCGGCCAGCGTCCAACAACGCGGCCGAGAACTGACCGAAACCCGCAAACGGCTGGAAATCGAGACCCGCGAGCGCCTCCGGCTGGGAAAGGCGGTCGAGCACGCCAGCGACGCGATCCTGATCACCGACGCCGAGGGCCGAATCGCGCACGTCAACAGCGCCTTGGAAGAGGCCACCGGCTATTCGCGTCATGAGCTTTGCGGTGAAAGCCCACCGCTGCTCCGATGCAGCGACCAACAACCCGCCTTCGGCGCAGAACTCTCTGACGCCATGAAGCGCACCGGGGTGTGGCGCGGACGGCTCACCAACCGCAAGAAGGACGGCACACCTTATGCCGCGGAGGTCAGCGTCACGCCTGTCCGCAAAGACGGCGTCTCCATTGGCAGCGTCATTGCTTTCAGGCGCCTCAACTCATCGCCCACCGCAACCGCCACCCAATCGGTGTAGGCAACCCGTGCGCCCGTCAAAAGGGATGTCGCGCCTCCACGCAAACCACCGCGCAGGCGCGATTCTTTCTGCTGATTTTCCCGCTTGCGTTTCGGGCGGCGCTCGCAAATCATCGCGGCCCTTTCTGAGATCGCACGATGAGCAATACCGGCGAGAGTCACAAAAACGACAAGACCGCGAAACCTGCGGCCGAGAAGGCCCAGACGCCCGCGGCGGCGGAAGAGCTGCCGCTCGACCTGCAACTGCTGGAGTTTTGGGACAAGAACAAAAAGGTCGTCATCGGCGTCGCCTGCGCGCTGGCCGTGCTGGCGGCCATTGGCTGGGCCGTCTTCTCGTGGTGGGAGAGTCGGCGGGCGGAGATGGGCCTGGCGCTGGCGCAGGCTAAGGACGCCAAGGATTTCGCGGCGGTGGCGGACCGCTACCGCGGCGAAGAGGTGGGAGCCTACGCGTTGTTGCTGCTGGCCGATCAGCAGTATCAGGACGGCAAGTATGCGGAGGCCGAGAAGACCTACCAACGGTTCATTGAAGAGTATCCGAAAAGTCCGTTCCTCGGCTCGGCGTTCTACGGCAAAGGTGCCGCGCGCGAGAGCCAGGGCGACTACCAGGGCGCGATCAACGTTTACAACATGGTCGTCAACCAGACCGCCGGCGACATCCATGCGCTGGACGCGCGGCTCGGCATCGCCCGTTGCGAAGAGGCCCGGAAAAACTGGCTGAAGGCGCGCCAAGCCTACGAAGAGGTCATCGCCGCCGCCGCCAACTGGGCGGGCACGGAAATGGCCCGCGCGTGCGTCGAGAAGGCGCGCATGCGCATCACCGTGATCGAGCGCGAGGCCCGCGCCCGCGAGCTGGCCGGCCTGCGCCGCGCGCTGCTGGTTGCGGCGGTGTTTGCCCTGCCCCTCTTCCTGATCGCCATGCTGCCCATGCTCTTCCCGCCCGTCGAGGCCT
>JAOACV010000139.1 GCA_026417675.1 Verrucomicrobiia bacterium | reverse complement strand
AGATGTGTATAAGAGACAGGTCCGCGCCCGGCTTGAAGTTCGCAACGTCCCTGAGTGAAATGACTTTTCTCATGGCTTCTTGGGCGGCATGTAGTTGATCGTGTCCACGATCAGCGCCGCGTAAGCATCCACGGGCACGTCGTCCTCAAACGGCTGCGCCGCCTCGCGTCCCTCGACGTAGCCGACGATGTTGCCGTTGGCCGCGCCGAGGCGGTCGTAGCACACCAGCGACGGCTCGGCTGGCGCCGCAGCGCCCGCCAAGGCTTCGCGACTCAGCGGACGCACGACGAGCCATCGCCCGCCGGTGAAGGACTCCACCTGACGCGAGAGCGTGACCTTGCCGATGACTTTGCCGAGTCTCATGTTCTATTCCTCGTAGCCGCCGACGTGAGGAGGCGGAATCGTCCGCGCACCCCAGTCCGCCTCCTTACGTCGGGGGCTACGTTGGTCGTTCATTGGTCCACGATGCCGATGATGCTGTTGCGCACCGGCGTTTTGTCGCTTTTCAAAACCTCGGTCATGTATTTGCCGTCGGTGGTGACGATCACGCGCGCGTGCAGGCCCGCGCCCAGCGTGTCCACCGCCACCGTCGGCGCGCCGACCTCCGCGCCGTCCGCGGTGATGGGCTGGCAGATCAAGAACCGGACGCCGGTCGCCGTAGGGTGCTTGACCGTTGACGTGATATTGCCATCCACACGACAGAGCATCATGACTCAATAAATCCTCAGTGAACCCGCCATCGTCAGCCGGCGGTAGCGGGTGAACGTCAGCGGAGTGGTGATGCCTTCGCCCGTCGGCGTCGCGATGGAGAAGCTCAGGTAGCCCTCGCCGCCGCTGCCGAGACCGGCCGTGCTGGGGCCGTTGGCGACGAAGATGGTCGTGTTGAGCGCGCGGGCCATCTGGGTGATGGCGTCCACGTTGCGCGAGTGAATGACTGCGGTGTGCCGGTAATCGTGTTCGGCGCGCTTGGCCTCGCGAATCGCCTCGTCGAGGTCGCGCACGCGCACGATCGGCACGAACGGCATCATCTGTTCCTCCTCCACGAACGGATGGTTGGGATCGGTCTCGCCGAAAAGCAGGTCGCAGCCCGCGGGCGCGCTGACGCCGGCGATCTGCGCGAGGACGCTGACGTCCTTGCCGACGAGTTTTTTGTTGAGCACGGGATGCGGGCAGCCCGCGCCCTGCCCTTTCTCGAACGTGAACGCTTCCTTGGTCAGCGCCTCGATCTGGCGGGCGTTGAGTTCGACCGCGCCGGCGCGCTTGAAGGCGGCGATGAACGGCTCCCACGCCTTGGGCGTGATGTAAATCTCCTTCTCGCCGATGCAAAGCAGCTCATTGTCGAACCCCCCGCCGGTGATGATGCTCCTGGCCGCGTTGTCGAAATCGGCCGTCTCGTCCACCACCACGGGCGGGTTGCCGGGGCCGGCGCAAATGGCGCGTTTGCCGGAGGCCATCGCGGCCTTGACGACGCCGGGGCCGCCCGTGACGAAGAGGATGGCGATCTGCTCGTTGGTGCAGAGCGTCTTGAAACTTTCCATCGTCGGCGGCTCGATGGTGCAGGCAAGGTTTTCGATGCCGAGCACGGCGTGGATGGCCTCGTTGAACGCGCGCACGGCGACGGCGGCGCATTTGCTCGCCGAGGGATGGGTGTTGAACACGACGGCATTGCCCGCGGCGACCATGCTGATGATGTTGCAGGCAATCGTCGGGATCGAGTGCGTCGAGGGCGTGATGGCGCCAATGACGCCGAACGGCGTGCATTCGTCAATCGTCACGCCGTTGTCGCCGCTCATCGCGGGGCGGAACAGATAGTCCACGCCGGGCACGTTTTTGATGATCTGCAGCTTGACGATCTTGTGGTCGAGCCGGCCGATCTTGGTCTCCTCCAGCTCGATCTTGCCCCACGGCTCCGCGTTCTTCTCGCAGAGCGTCTTGACAATCTCCTCGACCTTGCGCCGGCCTTCGACCCCGGCCCTGGCGAGTTGGGTCTGCGCGTGCGCGGCAGCCTCGCAAGCCTGGTTGGCGTCGGCGAAGATGCCGAAGCGGTTCGGCGCGCTCGCGCGGCGCGCGGACGGGCCGTGCGGGGTCAGGGTCGTTGCGCCCGGCGTCTGTTTCAGGCGCGCGACGACGTCTTCGACCAGGCTGCGGATGAGTTGCTCGTTAATCGCGGGTGCGGCGCTCATGGTGCCTCGTTATTTGTCGCTCTTGTAGATGACCTTGCCCTCGACGTCCACGGCGTCCACGATGCCGACGATGACGGCGTCCACCGGCATGTCTTTCAGACCGGGGCCGAGGCGCGCGGAGCTGCCCTGGCAAAACATCACCAGTTCGCCCTCGCCCGCGCCGACGCTGTCCACGGCGACGATGGTGTTGACGCCGGGCTTGAACTTGGTGTGATCCTTCTCGTCCACGAGCATCGGGCGCAGCAAGAGCAGCTTGCGCCCGACCATCTTCGGGTCCTTCTTCGTCGCGACGATGGAACCTTCAACCTTGGCCAGAAACATGGTGATTTCGTGGTTCGTGATTCGTGACTCGTGATTGGCGCCGGCGTGCGGCCGCGCCTCACTCGTCACTCGTCACAACTCACGCCTTTACTTTTTTGACGGCGCGGCGGGCTTCGGAAGCACGACGGCAACATCCTCGTGCGGCCGGGCGATGACGTGGACGCTGACGACCTCGCCGATGGCTTTCGCCGCCTGCGCGCCGGCGTCGGTGGCGGCCTTGACGGCGGCCACGTCGCCGACGACGACCGAGGTGACGAGTCCGCTGCCGACCTTTTCCATCCCGACCAGCTTGACGTTGGCGGCCTTGAGCATCGCGTCCGTCGCTTCGACGAGCGCCACCAAGCCGCGGGTTTCGATCATGCCGATTGCATCTGCCATGGTTGTGTCTCCTGTTCTGCGTGAATGACTAGGGTTTGCTTTCGAGAAGTTTCTTCACTTCGCGCGCGACGACGATTTCCTCGTTCGTCGGCACGACCATGATTTTCACGCGCGAATCGGTCGTGCTGATGACGGCCTCCTGGCCGCGTTGATAAGCGTTGTTTTTTTGCGGGTCGAGCCGGATGCCGAACCAGTCCAGCCCGGCGCAGACCATCTCGCGGATTTCCTTCTGGTTCTCGCCAATGCCGGCGGTGAACACGATCGCGTCGGCGCCGTTGAGTTGGAACAGATAGGCGCCAATCCAGTGCCGGATGCTGTGAACGAACACCTCCAGGGCGAGTTGGGCGCGCGCGTTGCCTTTGGCGGCGGCCTCCTGGATGTCGCGCATGTCGTTGGACACGCCGCTCAAGCCCAGCATCCCGCCCTCCTTGTTCATCGCGCGCACGATCTGGTCGAGCGTCAGCCCGTGCTGCTTCATCAGGAACGGGATGGCGAACGAGTCCAGGTCGCCCACGCGGTTGTTGTGCGGCAGACCCGATTGCGGACTCATGCCCAGCGAGTTGCCCACCCCGCGCGTGCCGTGCGTCGCGCCGACGCTGTTGCTGCCGCCAAGGTAGCAGGAGATGATTTTCAGGTCCGTGCCGCCCAGCAGTTGATGGACGCGCTCGGCGATGTAGCGGTGGCTCGCGCCGTGGAAGCCGTAGCGCCGCACGCCCCACTCGGCCCATTGCTCCGGCACAGCGTAACGCATCGCCGCCTCCGGGGCGTTCATCCACCACGCGGTCTCGAACAACCCGACCAGCGGCGTGCGCGGCAGTTTCTCGCGAAACTTCCGGATGCCGGCGATGTAGGGCGGGTTGTGCGATGGCGCGACATCGTTCATCTGCTCCATCGCCCGCAGCACGTCCTCGGTCAGCTCGGCGCAGCCGTAGATGCCCTTGGCCAGCACGGTCTTGAAACCGACGGCCGTCAGGTCTTCCAGGCGCGGCAGCGCGCCACTGGCCTTCATTTCCGCGAGCGACTTGTCAATCGCGTCGCCGTAGTCGGTGACGCGCTCGTAGCCGCCCTTGGCCAGTTGCGCCTCCGTCGTCATATCGAAGAGCCGATACTTGAAGGAGGTCGAGCCGATGTTGGCGATGAGAATCTTCACGGCGGACCGTGATTCGTGATTCGTAACTCGTGACTCGTGATTCGCGGCCGCAGCCGCGAATCATTGGCGAACTACGCGCCGATGAACTTGCCCAAGCCCGGCAATTCTTCGTGCGGACGCGGGATGACGTGGACGCTGACGACCTCGCCGACTTGGGCGGCGGCGGCGGCGCCGGCGTCAATCGCGGCCTTCACGGCGGCCACGTCGCCCTTGAAGAACGACGTGACCAGGCCGGAGCCGACTTTTTCCCAGCCGGTCATCTGGACGCTGGCGGCCTTGAGCGCGGCGTCGGTGCCTTCGAGCAGCGCGGTGAGGCCCTTGGTCTCAATCATGCCAATTGCTTGCAGTGCCATGGTAGTCTCCTTTATCCAACAAACGCCTTGAGCATTTCGGGGCTGGGCCGCGGAATGACGTGGCTGGCGACCAGTTCGCCGACCTTCGCCGCGGCGGACGCGCCGGCGTCCACAGCGGCCTTGACGCTGCCCACGTCGCCGCGCACCAGCACGGTGACGAAGCCGCCGCCGATCTGGACGGTCTTGATCAGCGAGACGTTGGCGGCCTTCACCGCCGCGTCGCTGGCCTCCACCGAGCCGACATAGCCCTTGGTTTCAATGATGCCGAGTCCTTCGTTCATGTGTCTCCTGGGTTGTATTTACTTCAACAATTCCACCTTGCTGTCCGGCCGGAGGTTCAGCGCGTTGCCCTCGTCGGTGTCAATGTGCGCCTCCAGCTTGAACGACTTGTCCACGCGGACCAGCAAATTCTCCAGCGACCCCGCGCACTCGCCGCCGACGCGCAGCCGCATCTTGTCGCCGTTCTTGACGCCATAAAACGCCGCGTCCTCCGGGTGCATGTGGACGTGCCGCAGCGCGCGAATGACGCCTTCTTTCATCTCAAAGAATCCCGCCGGCCCCATCAGCATGCAGCCCGGCGTGTCCTTGATGTTGCCGCTGAGCCGCACCGGCACGTCGAAACCCAGCATGATGGCATCCGTGAACGCGAGTTCGACCTGGTTCAGATTCCGGCACGGGCCGAGGATGCGGAGGTTGGTAATCACACGGCTGCGCGGCCCAATCAGCGTCAGCACCTCCTCCGCCGCGAACTGGCCCTCTTGATAGAGCATCTTATGCGTCTTGAGTTGGTGCCCCTTGCCAAACAGCGCGTCCACCGCCTCCTGCGTCAGATGGCAATGCCGCGCGCTGACGTTGACCACCAACGGATTCGGCCCGGCGGCAGATGCGGGTCTCGGCGAGGCGCCGCCCAGGCGGGCATAAACCGCCTCCCGGACGATCTGCTCAACCACCGAGCGTTGGATTTGAGGCGCACTCATGGCCTTTCCATATTCAATCAAAATCTTCCAAAAACGCGCAGGAATCTCTATCGAATATTCCAAAATCTGTCAACTATTTGTTGCAACTTTTTTTCGCCCGTGCCAGACTGTCCCCGTGAAAGCGCCCGAACGACTTCGCCGAATCGAGGAACTGCTCGGCCAGCATGACTTCGTGGACCTCGCCACGCTGGCGCGCGACCTTAAAGCTTCCGAATCCACCGTCCGCCGCGACCTGGACCAACTCGCTGCCAAGGGTCTGCTCAAACGCACCCACGGCGGCGCGATGGCCATCGAACACAAGAGCGACGAGATGAACTTTGTCGCCCGCGACACGCGCCAAGCCGAGGAGAAGGAATTGATTGCCCGCGCGGCCGCCGGGCTGATTCAGGACGGCATGTCGGTCATCATTGACGGCGGCACGACCACTTACCACGTCGCCAAGCAACTGACCGGCAAACGCATCCAAGTCATCACCAACTCGCTGCCTGTGGCCAACCTGTTCAGCAACACCAGCACCATCGAAACCATCGTCTGCGGCGGCTTTATCTTCCCGCGCCTCGGCGTCTTTCTCGGTCCCCTCGCCGAAGAAACCCTGTCCAAGGTCCACGCCGACATCGCCATCATGAGCGCCGGCGGCCTCACCGAGGAGGGCATCACCAACTCCAACAACCTCATCGTGGCTGTCCAACAAAAAATGCTGGCGGCCGCCGCGCGCGTGGTGCTCTGCCTTGACCACACCAAATTCGGCCGTCGCGCCCTGTCGTTCTGCGCCCCGCTGGAGAAAGTCCACACGCTTGTCACTGATAAAGCGACGCCCCGCGATCAGATTGCCCTGTTGGAAAAGCACGGCATCGAGGTGCTCGTGGCAGGCTGAATACTTGCGGCCACGGAAGTATCAAGGCGGATTGGCCATGCTTGGCGAAGGCCGCACTTCATGCTCGCGGTTTATTCGCCCACGAGTTATTCTCGGCGCCGTTGGTTCGGGCTGAGTATCTGCCCGGGTCCGGCCAGCAAAACGTTGAAACGAATGCTGGCTGACCGGTTGAAGTAGTCAATCCTCGCGGTTGAGGCGTGATGTGAGGCGTGATGAGCGATGAGCAACCTTGAGGGCCAAACCTTCGCGGGTTACCAAGTGCTGACGTTGCTGGGCCGCGGCGGCATGGGGGCGGTTTACAAAGCCCGCCAGCCGCTGTTGAACCGATTCGCGGCCCTCAAGGTCATGGCCCCCGATTTGGCCGCCGACCCGGAGTATGTGGCCCGCTTCAAGCGCGAGGCGACCACCGCCGCCAACCTTTCCCATGAGCATCTGGTGCGGGTCTATTCCGCTGGGGAATTTGAAGGCATCCGCTACATCGCCATGGAGTTTCTGG
>JAOACV010000138.1 GCA_026417675.1 Verrucomicrobiia bacterium | reverse complement strand
GGCCTGACCTTCGGCACGATCTCCGCGCTCTTTGGTTTGCAGAACAACATCATTGACCAGCGGCAATACTCGGTGCTGGTCACGGTGGTGATCCTGAGCGCGTTTGTGCCGACGCTGATCGCGCAGAAGTTTTGCCAGCCTGCGGCGCGCCCGATGGTCGCCTGGGGCCGGCTCTATCAGCGGCGCGTCAACGGCAAGTCCGCGCTTCAACCTGACGCAACGAAAGGCTAGAACCCATGTTCACGAAAATCCTTGTCGGTTACGACGGTTCCAAAGGCGGCCGGGCGGCGCTGGAGCGCGCCGCGGTCATGGCCCGCGAATACAACGCCCAAATCACCGCCCTCTGGGTGCGCCAGCCGCTGCCGCGCCACGCGGACCTGCCGGGCGAGCCAGAGGGCGAGGCCGAAGCGGCCGATGAATACTTCGAGGAACGCAAGCGCGAGGTCGAGGCAGTGGCCAAGCGGCATGGCATCACCATCGCCTGCGAATGCCGCGCCGGCCACGCCGCCAAGGTGATTGTGCGGTTCGCCGATGAGGGCGGCTACGACCTCATCGTCATCGGCCACAGCGACCACCCCGAGTTGTGGGGCCGTTTGCTCGGCGACACCGCCGACCGCATCAGCGACCACGCCCATTGCAGCGTGCTGATTGTGAAATCGCACGAAGGCCAGCCCCGGCGTCCGAACTAGCGCATGCACAATATGAGCGCCGAACCACTGCCCCTGAACGCCGCGCAAGCACGCAGCATGGCCGTCACGCTGGGCTTTCTTGAGCGCGATCTGCAGAGGTTGCGCGACGCGCTCGCCCATCCGCCGCGCCCGCTGCGCCTGACCCGTTTTGTGGACCCTGTGCCCGCTCATGCGGGCGAAGCCTTGCGCGCGGCGGCCGGAGAGGTGGAACGGCAGTTGCGAAAAATGGCCGACCAACTTGGTCTGCAACCCCATGTCGAGCCGGTGCGTCGTTCCCTTGCCTCCCGGCTGATACTCGACCGGGTGCATCTGGACGAGGCGCGGGCATCGGGCGGCCTGCGCGGCTACGGCAGCGTGGACGAGCGGACCGCCGAGTATCTGGAATCGGAGATACCGAAACTTCAGGCGTTGATTGACGGTCTGATCGAACAAATCGAAGGTCGTGCCGATCTCAGCGAATGCAAACACACGTGAACATGGCAGGGAAGATTCCCGCGGGGGAAAGACCGTTGCCCGTCACGCCCTGCCGAAGCCTGACGCGAGCCGCACACCCGATCCAATCCGCGCCGTGAAGATCATCGGACGCGAAACCGAACTGGCTCTCGTGCGCAATCATCTGCACATGGGCCGGAACCTCGCCATTGTCGGCGGCGAAGGGGTCGGGAAGACCGCGCTGGTCAAGGCGGCCATTGCAGGCTTGGCCGACACGTTGTATTGCGACGACACGTCCACGCTCAAGCGCGCCTGCGAACCCTTGCTGGCCCAACTCGGCTTGTCGGTGGAAACGGCCGACAATCTTGAGCGCAAGCGCGCGTTGCTGGCCGCGACGCGAGGCCGGCGGCTGACGTTTGTCTTCGACCACGTGCGTGCAGTCGGCCCCAAGCTGTTGTCGTTGCTGGAACTGTTGCGCGAGTCGCACCCGATGATTGTCGTCGCGCGCGATTTGACAAGCGGCGAGGCCGGCCACCTCAAGATAATCCTGTGGGAGTTTGACAGGCTGGAATTGAAACCGCTCGATCACGCGGCAGCGGCGGAATTGGTGCGCGCGCAAATCAAACAACTCGGGCTGATGCTGCCCGACGCGGCGCAGTTTGAGCGCGACGTGCTGCGGCTGGGCGCCGGCAACCCGCGCCGCATCATCGAGCTTTGCCAGCAGGCCAGCCAGGGCCGCTACGTCTTCGGCGGGCACACGTCCACCCAATTGGTTGATTTGGATCGGCGCATCAACGAACTCAAACTCCGATCTGACGAGGCGGCAAGCTCCAAACGCCGCTCGGGATCTTCATGAGTTAACCATTCGCAGAATGAGCATCAGGATGGCCGCGCCGCCGGCCAGTCGCAGCGGCATCCCGACGACTTGGCCGATTTCCGTCCTTCCGTAGTCGAGCACGATGCCATTGTCACGCACCGAGCCGATGACATACCCGGCCCAATCGCGCAGGAGACCGTTTTCATCCACTCGTCCCACGTGGTCGCTCCTGAAATCAAACACCGCACCATCCCCGCGCACACACCCGACGAACGCGCCGGACCAGGAAACCACGGTCCCGTCCATCGCGACGCGGCCAATGACGGTGCCGTTGCGATCCACGATGTCCCCCGGTTCAAAACTCCAAAGCGACATGGCCACTCGACTCCAGATGGTCATCCGGCGCGCTCATTACGTTCATTTTACGTTCATCGCACGGAAACCAAAACCCTGACCGCCCGCCAGACTAATCCCTCAGTGTGGCCTTCAGCCGCAGGGGATGAAGAAGCAGGTCCAGCGCCTCACGGATGTCGCGCACGACCACGTCGGCAACGGCCATCAGCTCGCCCGCGGCGCCCTCCGGCCCGATCACGGCGATGCCCAGCGCCGCCAGCCGTATCATGCGCGCGTCATTGCGTCCGTTGCCGATGGCGACGACGTGCTCGGCGCCAAGCCGCGCCACGCAATGGGCTTTGTCCAAGCCGGTCGCCACCAACCTCGTCTCGACCGGCAGTTCCCGCAACGCCTCCGTTGCCTTGCCGAACGTGTCGGCGGTCAATACCGTGATCCTCAGCCGTTTCGCGATGTCATGCAACCGTTCCGCCACGCCCGGCAGCAATGCGCCGTCGAGCGACAGCGTTCCGGTAAAGTCCAACACCAGGTCGTTTAACACCAGCGGCGATCGGCCGGGCAGCTCAATGGTCAAGGGCGGCTTCGAGTGGCTCATGGGTGTTCGGGGCGGTCTGCGCGTCGGGGAGGCGTGGCGGGTCGCATGACTCCAGTTCAGCCAGCGCGGCCAGAATCTCGCGCCGCCGGTCTTCGGTGCTGGCGACCATCGTTTCGACCGTGGCCAGTTCGTTCAAGATGAACTCGCGCGCCTGCCGGGCCACGTCGTCAATCGAAGCGGCGACTGCCTCGGTCCATTGCGCCGCCGCGCGGTAGAGGTTGACTTGAGTCTGCCACGGCACGGCGTGGAGGAACTTGCGGTTCACCAGCGGACGAAACAGCCACATCGGGATCAGAAACCAAATCATCTCCAGCGCGATGTCAAACACGCGGCCGACACGAATGTCCGGCGTGACCGGCTGTTTGAGCGCCACCTCGAACTGCGCGCCGGCGAACGACGTGTGTAACGCCCGCTTGATGTGGGCCGACAGCCGGTCCTGGAACGCCCGCACGACGCGGGAGAAACTCGCTTCGGCTTCCGTCAAATAGTTCGTTAGCCGCGCTCCCACGCCCGGCGACACGCGCCGAAGCTCTTCTTCCAGCGCGCCGGCGGCCCACGCCGAGAACGCGGCAATGGTCTGGCGCAAGTCGCCGCGCCAGCCGGGCATCTTGGCGCGCAGTTCGTCTCGCAGACGGCTGGCGAGTTCGCCGTCATGCGCGAGGAAATGTTTCGTCGCGTCGGCCTGCAGGCGCGATTTCAGGTCGCCGGCCAGCACCCGGATTTCGCTCTGCACAGCGTCGAGGTCCTGGCGCTCCTGGTCCAGTTGCAGTTGCAGCGCCACGCGCGATTCCTCGGCCGCCGCCGCCGCTTGAAGCGCGAGGTTCAAATACTCCCGGCAGCCGGCGATCAGCGAGCGCATCTTGTGCCGCAGGATGGCCCGCGCCTCGTCAGCGTGCCGGGTCGCAAGCCGCCGGAGAAGCTGGTCGCGAACGGCGGTTCGCAGCGGGCCAAAACTGTCGCGCACGGAGTAGGCATACACCGGCAGACCGTGGCCCAAGTGCCTCGCGATCTGAGTCCGCATGAAATCCATCACCTCCGAGAGGTCGCCGGCGGAAAGCAGGTCCGCCTTTGTCACGAGAATGGCGATTTCCGGCGTGTGGCGGCTCATCTCGCGCAGCAACTGGATGTCTTGTTCCGAAAGCGGCTGGTCGGCGCTCACCGCAAGCAACGCGGCGCCGATCCGCGGCAGCCATTCCATCGAGGCGCGCGTGTTATGCGCGAAGACGCTACCCAGACCCGGCGTGTCCACAAACCGCAGGCCGCGGTATGGCTCCAGGCACTGCAGTTCCACGTCCACCATGGCCACCTGCCTGGCGTTGCCAGGATTTTGTTGCTCGGTCACAAACTCGGCCAGGCGATGCAGCGGGATTTCGACGGTCTCGCCCGTTTGATGGCGCACCACGGCGCGATCGGTTGGCCCGCAGCCCAGCCGTGTCACGACGGCGGTCACCGGCAACGCGGCCACAGGCATGATGGGGCGGCCGATGATGCTGTTGAGGAAGGAACTCTTGCCCGCCTTGAAACGGCCCACGACGGCCACGTCCACGATGTCGCCGTCGCGCATCGTCTCCCGACAGGCGTCGAGTTGCGCCGACAGCGAATCGAGATGGAACCGCGCGCAGAGCCGGCTGAGCGTATCAATCAAAATCGCGTCATCCATAAGACACTCCCACGGCCTTCGGCCTGCAGGAGCTTGTCGTTGTCGCGATCCGACTCCTACCGGCGCTGCCGTGGCAGGAGTCATCAGCCCTTTCAGGCATTACGGGGACTCCATCCCGATGGCGCGACTTTATCGGCATCTTTCGGCCAAGTCAATCTCCCGCTCGCGGGCACGCGGGGCATTAACAGCTTGCAGGCCGCGCGGCGGTCGCATAAACATCGCAGGCACTCGGCAATGGAGTTTGCCGTCCGCACGTGGTAAACCGCCTGACCGTTGCAGGCTGATGACTCCTACCGGCGCAACTTTATGCGCGGGTAGGAGTTTCTTTGCCCGCGCCAGGCCAGACGAATCGGCGCACCGAAGGCAAGACGGCGAACATACGGCGTCGATGTTGTAAGGTTGTGCTATTGAAAGGGTTCTTATTCGGTTGCCGCCAGTTCTTGCTACAATCCGCTGACACCCGCCAAAACTTCGCGGGCAGCAATTGACACGGTTTGCGAAACGCGCTTTGGTGGTGACGCTAATGACCGCAAACGGATACTGGTTACACTCGCGAGGTTGGATCGGCCTGGTATTGCTATCGTTCGCGATCCGGCTCTTGCTGGCCAGCTCGATTCAAGCTATGCCGGAGGAGGCCTACTACTGGAACTACGCGCAGCGGCCCAGTCTGGGCTATTACGATCACCCGCCCGCAGTAGCGTGGATGATTTGGTGCACGACATCGATCGCCGGGCACAACGATTTCGCGTTGCGGCTCGGTCCTCTGTGCTGTGCAGGGATTGCCAGTATTTTCATTTATCGGCTGGCGTATCGGCGATGGCAGGACGCGCATGCGGGCTGGCGTGCCGTGGCACTACTGAATTTGTTGCCGATCTTCGCTAGCATGGGTTTCGTTGCGTTTCCCGACGCGCCGTTGATGGCCGGGTGGTCGGCGGCGATTTACTTCGGCTATCGCGCCGTTGAAACGGATCGGATCCAGTTCTGGCTGCTGTGGGGCGCAGCAGCGGGCTGGGCGATGTTGTCCAAATACACAGGCGGCGCGCTGTTGCTGGCCGCCGGCGCGTTTGTGCTGCTGACCCCGGAAGGGCGCGCCCAACTCAAGAAGCCGGGCATCTACCTCGGTTTGCTCACGGCGTTGGGTCTCTTCTCTCCGGTGGTGTGGTGGAACTGGCAGCACGAGTGGATGTCGTTCCGGTTCCAGTTCGCTGGGCGTCATTCCCGCGGAATTCATTTTAACCTACCGCTCATGCTGGCGTTGGAATGGGCGGCGGTCACACCGGTTGCGTTCGTGTTGTTTGTGATTGCGGCGGCGGCCGCGATGCGCCGCCGGGAATGGCAGGACCGTTGGATGGCGTGGCAGTTCTGGCCGATCTTCTTAGTGTTCGCGGTCTCATCCTTCAAAGAGCAGACGCATATCAACTGGATCGCCCCCGGGTATTTGTCTGTGCTGGTGTTGGTGCAGGACAGTCTCACGCGCCGGCCAGACCAGGCGGCCTCACTACTGCGGTGGCGGTGCGCCGCGTTCCGTTGGTCAGTCGCCCTGGGCGCGGCGGTTATATGCTGGTTCTCGCTTTACCTCGCCGGCATCCTGCCCAAGAATGCCGTGCCTGCTTTTATCGCTCACAAACTGGCGCCTCAGTTCTTCTGGAAAGACATCGCCGAAGACGTTGCCCGTCTTCAGAGCAAGCTGCTAAGTGTTTCGGGCGCGAAACCCTTTTCGTTGGCCGTGGACAAGTATTACCTGGCCAGCGAGATCGCTTACTACGATCCGGATAGGGACTGCGCGCGCTCCACTTCGCGCAATCTGGTGGGAGAAAAAGCCCTTGCTTGGGATTTGTGGACCGTGCCGGAGCATTTCGACGGCCGCAACGCGGTCATCGTCGGGTTCGACCCGAAGAACCTGTCCGACGAGCAACTCCGGCCCTTTTTTAAGAGCCTCGGCCCCATCCAAACGGTCGAGGCCAATGAGGGCGCGCCCGTCGGGCACGGTCTTCTCTACAGATTCGGATACGGCTATCAGCATCAGCACGGGGCCGGAGGGCCATGCGCCCCGGCCCTAAAAAAAGACATGCCGTGAACTTGCGTCTCGCGTGTTCAACGACCGCATGCCGTCTCATGGCTTGCACGAAAACAATGGTCTTCCCAGCCGTCGCCACGATGGTCGCTGAGCCGGAGATCTGTAACACGGCGCGAAGAAATTGCTTGCGCGGCCAGTCACCATCAGATAGGGATTGTGCACAATAGGCAATGGAGTTTGCCGT
>JAOACV010000137.1 GCA_026417675.1 Verrucomicrobiia bacterium | reverse complement strand
CTGTTATGGACTGCGAGACCCGCTGGCGTGTTCAAACCGCTGCCAACGTTCCTCGAAATAAGTCCGACAGGCTCTTAATCCACGGCCTTTCAGGTCGTCAAAGAAGCCCTTCCAGCAGACCGTGCTTTCCTTGTCCCCCACCGCCAAGTGCAGCAGCACCTTCTTGCCATCGGCCTGAATCCCGTAGGCCACCAGCACCGCGATGGCCCGGCCATCCTCGGGGCGCAGTTTGAGGTAAATCCCATCGCAGAAGAGGTAGAGGATCTGGTGCTTCGACAGGTCCCGTTCCTGCCAGCGGGCAAAGTCATGCTGCAGCTGGCGGCACAGGGCGCTGACGGTGCTCTTGCTCACGCCTTCAATCTCAAGGCTCTGGGTCAGGGCCGCCTCAATGTCCCGGCTGGACAGCCCCTTGACGTAGAGTTGCGGGATCAGCCCGGCCAGCTTCTCGCTGCGGCGCACCAGGCTCTTGAGCCACAAACTCTCAAAAGCTTCCAAGCTGTCGCGCACCTGGGGCAGCTTCAGGTGCAGAGTGCCTTCGGCCGTCTGGATGGTCTTGGGTTCATAACCATTGCGGTAGCCGCGCAGCGGCCCCTCCGGCTGGCGCTGGTAGTGCTCGCGGCCCAAGAACTCGGTGACTTCCAACTCGACGGCCTTCTGGAGCATCAGTTGCGCCCCGGCACGGATCGCCTCCGACAGGGGCGCGCCCGTGCTGGCCAGAGCGAAGAATTGGGTTTCCATCTGTTGACTGGGTAGTATTCTTTTGATGGGTGTAGGTTTGTGTTGGGCCGCCCGCCCCTAGGGGCGGGTCTGCCTTGGGTTCTGTGGTTCTCTTACAAGCCTACACCCTCTTCGTTTTTACAGGAAGGTTAGGACATGACCGCGTCGCCGGACTCTTTCCACGCCAGCGCGGGCAGGGCCTGGGCGGCCCGTTCCAGCGGGCCGGTCCATCGGTTGTAGCTCACCGTGTAGTGCCAGCCCTCGGCAGCGATGGCGTTGAGGTAAACGCCCGCGCTGCTGCCGCTGTCGGCGTAGAAGTGCGCCGGCTGGCCCTGCCAGAGCGCCCGGTTGCGCTCCAGCATCGGCAACAACTGATCGCTCACATCCCCGGGGCGGCCCAAGTGACTGTCGCAGAGCAACGGCCCGACCCAGAGCGTCTGCCAACTCAAGGCCAGCTTCCCCTGGTAATTGGGCGCTGCGCCCTCGAAGTGCTGGCCCGTCACCTCCAATTGCGTGTCATCGAAGAACACCTCGCGCTGGCCGTTGTGGAGCAGGCGGCGGGGGTCGGCCTGCTGCCACACCCACGCCACGAACTGGTGCAGCAGTTGCCGCAGTGCCGCGACACTTTCCTCCGACTGTTCGCGCAGCCATTCGCCCACCTGGGATTGATCGGCGAACTTCTCCACGCCGAAGAGTTCGCGCGCCAGCGGGTCGTCGTTGAGCGCCTCGCTGTCGGACAGACAGCCCCCGCCCGAGCACAGGGCGTAGATCAACTGCCCGACGATGACCTCGGGGCTGTAACCGCGGCGCTTGTCCCTGCGGGGGTCGAGGCAGGGGAGTTGGCGGAGTTTGTTCCAGAGGTCGAAGCGTCGGGCCATGGCCTCGACGGCGACCAGTCCGGCGTGGATGGAATGGTCGGAGTTGGCGACGAACTGGAGTTTGAGGCGGGAGGGTTTCTTGGTGATGGCAGCCATGCAGGTTCGACAAGAAGCGCGAAAAAAAATTCACCACGATGTGCAGGTTTTTAGCTCAATCGTAATGATTGGGGATCGAAGCCCTCCGACTCCTTCGGGCTTGAACCCAAAGCGGCGATGCCGGTAAAACTCAAGCACCCAAAGAACGGGACCGAGGAGGCCGGACGGCCACTGGCTGTTGGCTTCCTTCGTTCTCAATGGGCAGAAGGCCCGGGTAACACCGATTTTGGGCGCACTACGAGTGGTCGTCATGTTCGGCATAGCGGCATCTGGATTCTGAAAGCGTCACACGCTGCCCGCGCCCGGCGCGGACTTCTGCGACATAGCGTAGATGAGGGATTTGACTTGGAAGGGTTTGAGGCCGGGGTATTTGGAGAGCAGCAGCGCGACGGCGGCGGTGACATGGGGGGTGGCGAAGCTGGTCCCGAATTCCTCAATGTAGCCGCCACCGGGCTGCGGCACGATCACGCGGTTGCCGTGGGCGATGAACTCGGTGAAGGTGTTGGGCTTGAGTTGATAAACGAAGTGGAAGGGGTCTTTGTAAGTGTCCCAATAGACCTTGATGAGATTGGAGAAGATGGAGGGGAAACTGGGATAGCCCTGATTCTCGCCGGCGGCGACGAGGATGCGGTCGCGGTAGTAGGCCTTCTCGACGATTTTGTGGAAGGCTTCGAAGTAAGCCGTGCCTTCGCTGACAATGAGGCCGTTGCTGGTGTTGATGACGTGGCAGTTCTCAATGGCCCAGTTGAGGCCGTAGATGAGGTGTTTGGGCTTGCCGGCGGCCATCTTGTAACCATCAGGGCCGATGCCGATGCACGCGAGCACGCGCACGCTGTAAATCTCCGCTTCGGGCGCGAACTTGGCGATGATGCCGGCGCACCCGGTGCCATGGCCAGCCGCGTCTTCGCCATCGTAGGGCTTGGTGATGATCTTCCCTGTGGCTTCCTCCGCGACGACGCAGCCGCCTTTGACGTGGTCTTTGAGGTCGGGGTGTTTGTTGTCCACGCCGCTGTCCACAACGGCAACCTTGACGCCCTTGCCGGTGGCGCCTTGCAGCAATTCGGCCGGATTGATCCGGCCAAAAAGAATGTCGCGCAGGTCGGTCATGGATCGTGGTTCGTGGTTCCTAATACGTGATTCGGTGACTCATCGTCCGGAGCCGCCAGACGAATTACGAGTCGCGAGTTATGCTCATATCTTGATCTCCGGTAGCGATTCGCGCTGTGCCCTGAACATCTCCAGCAGGTCGCCCAGCAGTTTCTCGCAGAATGCCGCCGCCTCGGGACCGTAGGCGGAGAGTTGGCGAATCTGGTCCGCAATGATCGCGGCGCGTCCACTGCTGCCGACCAGGTCAATCTGTTTGACCGTTTCAGCCATGCCGTTCAGCGCCGCCTTCGCGGCCTCGGCGGGCTGGCCGGCCTCCGCCGCTTCCGAGCCGGCGGCAAGCTTGAGGGCGCGCATCAACAGGTTGTCGGCCATCTGGGTTGCGTTGATCAAGTCAAGCGTGGAGGCGCACAGGCCGGCGAGACGGGAGAGCAGCTCCACGTCCTGCGGACCGAACTCCGGCTTGTCAAAGACCTCCATGACACCGATGCAGACGTTCTGCGCGATAAGCGGCACACCGAGCGCCGACTTGCGGCCGGCCTCAACCGAACCGGCGATCTCATCGCCCGGCCACGAGCCGGCCTCCGCGCGTGACAGCGCACGAACCCGGCCAGCCTGCGCGATGCGGCCGGCAAAACCGCGACCGACAGGCACGGGAGTCTCGTTCGGCGCCGCGCCGACGGCGCAGCGGGCTACGAGGTTTTGACTGTCCGGCTCCATAAGAAAAATGGCCGCCGCAGGCGCCTGCAACATCATCGCGGCGGTTTCGGCAAAGCTGTGGAGGGACATTTGCAATTCCGGCGCGCGCGTCAGGCGCGTGACCGACTGCACAGTTGCCATGATTTCCTGAATGGTCTTCTGAAATGCGGCCAGTTGCTTCTGCATCTCAGCCGTCTGGCGGCGCAGCCGGACGATCTGGACCTGGTTGTCCACCGCGCGCAGCATCGTCTGCGCGGAAAATTCCGCTTTGAAGAGAAAGTCGTGCGCGCCGAGCTTCAGGAAGTTGATCGGCGCGTCTTGGCCGGGGAAACCGGTGATGACGATGCAGCGGATGTCGGGCTGGATCTTCTTGATCTCGCCGAACATCTCGTCGCCGTTCTTGCCCGGCATGCGCACGTCCGTAATCAGCACGTCGAACGGTTCACGCTGGCAGAGCGCAATCGCCTCGGCGCTGTTGTCCACGGCGCGAACGTGGTAGTCGGTCAGCTCCTTGAGCATGCCCTCGTATTCGACCAGGTTCTCGCGCTGGTCATCTACCAACAACACTTTGATGTCGCTTGGCATAAGTCACCTCGATTGGATTGGAATCGCTCGTTCCACCGCAAGTTTTCCTTTCAGGTTTTCGCCGCGGCGCCGTTGGACGCCGGCTTTTCGTCGCGGTGTGGGATCGGGAACCGCACGATCAACGTGGTTCCCTTGGCCCACTCGCTTTCGATTTTGATCTCGGCGCCGTGCGCCTGAAGGATGCTCTGGCTGATGCCCATGCCCAGACCGGTGCCCTTGCCCGGCTCCTTGGTGGTGAAGAACGGCACGAACATCTTCTGCTTGGTTTCCTCCGTCATGCCGCAGCCGTCATCGCTGATGCGCAGCTCCACGAAATCGCCCTTCGGCGCCGTGCTGACCGTCACGTGGCCCGCCTCGGCGCGGTCCTGTTTCGCGCGGGCGTCGAGAATGGCGTCTTTGGCGTTGAGCAGGAAGTTGATGAGCGCCTGTTGGATTTCCTTCGGGCTGCCGTGCAGATGAGGCAAGTCGTCCAACTGGGTGGTCACTTGAACCTTGGAGGTGGCGAGCACGTCGTGGGTGATGGTGAGCGCGTCGCGCAGGGTCTCGTTGAGATCGAAATCGTAATGGGAGGCCGCGTCGGAGGGTTTGGCGAACTGGCTGAGCTTGTTGGAAATCTCCGCGCAGCGCACGACGCTCTGAATGATGAGGTTCAGTCCTTCCTCCAGCGCGACCTCGCGCTTCATCTGATGCGCCATCAGCATCCGCTCGGCGCGCAACTTCACGGGATTGAGCGCGTTCTTGATCTCGTGCGCGACACCCGCGGCGACGACGCCGAGCAACGACTGGCGCTGGGAGGCCAGCAGTTGTTTCTGCGTGGTTTGCAGTTCGGCGTAGGCTGCGTCCTTCTCTTTCAGCGTTTCCTGAATGACGCTGACCATCCTGGAGTAAGCCTCGCAGAGCCGGCGGTCTTCGCGCGTATAGTGCCGCCTCTGCGCCAGCTCGGTGGCGCGTTGAAGGTGTTCCGGCGCGGTGAGTTCGCCGTGGACGAAGTCGCGTGCGGCTTGGCTGATCGCCTCCAGGGGCCGGGCGATCCGCCAGTGCAGCCGCAGCGCCATGATCACGCTGGCCAGGATCATCAACGTGGTCAGGGCAATCGTGCTGGTGACCATCATGCGTTGGATTTGCTGGATGGTCATCCGGAACGGCGCCATCAACGACGCCTGGCCGCGCAGACCGAACGCCATCATGCCGCGCAGACCACCGTGGCGGAACACCGGCACAAACACCTCGTAAGCCTGCGACATCGCGGCTTCGTCGGAGGTCTCCACTTCCTCGAAGATTCGCTGGCGCACGTGGGCGGTGAGCCGGACGAGAGACAGGTCGCCCTTCAGACCGCGCTGGAATTGGAACGTGGGATCGCTCTGCAGTTCGCTCAGCAACGGCACGCCGTTGCGGTCATACATGGTGACGACCTCCAGGTTGTCGGTGCCTTTCTTGACGTCCGCCAGATACAACACGGCGTCCCGCAACTCGTAGGAATAGCGCACCAGCAATGAATCGTCGGTCAGCACGCGCCCCGCCGGCCAGCCCTCGATGCCCTTGGCTCCGGGAATCACCTGCGGGGCCAGGCAGGCGTCGCATATCCGGTCGGCTTCCGCCAGCGACGGAGGCGGCTCGTCGAATCCGGCGCTGAGCACCGCAATCGGGAACATCCGGCCGAAGCTCTCGCGATACAGCAACAAACGCCGTTCGTAGAACTGGCGCCCGGCGCTCCAGACGGGCCGCAGCTTCTCGTAGCTCTCGCGATCCTTCACACGCGGCGGGTAGAACGAGCGGTCCCACTCCAGCTTCGACGGCTCCGGCAGCTCCCTGCGCGTGAACTCGTCGCGGTGCACCCAGGCGATCTCGGCGTTGACGGTGTTGGCCAGCCGCAGGTAGGCCAATTGCGGATGCTGCTTCAGTTGCGCCCAAAGCATGACGCGCTGCTCGGCGCACATGTCCAGCAGGCTGAGCAACGGCGTCGTGATCACTGCCGCTTCCAGGCCGCCGACGGAGCGGATGGCGGCACGCTCGCGCTCGATCCAGTCCGCGTTGACCCGTTCGAGCAGCGGGGCGAAGTAGTAGTGGAACCCGACCCACGTCATTGAGATGCCCGCCAGACCGAAGGTGACACAGAGCACGATGAAATGCCGCGTCAGCCGCCGCGTCAGCCGGATTTGCTGCCGGTGCGGCGACAGCGTCGGTTTCCAGATTCGCGCCTCGTCGGTCATGGAGACTTGGTCATTGGCGTGGAGGTTGCCGCGCCGGCCGTTTCTGCGGCGTGCCGGCGGGTTGCCACATCCTCTGCACCTGTGACAGGCGCCACTACGCTCGCCGCAGGCGCGCTCAGCATGGCGTTGTTTGGCAGGCCGAAGAACCGCGCCTGAGCCTCCAACCGCACTTGCAGCTCGCGCAGGGAGCCTTCCACGAACTGGTCCCGCGCCGCCGCGATTTCCGCCGGCGTCGGTCGCGCCGACGCCGCGCTGCCCCTGCCGGACGGCGGACGGATCGCAGCCTTCAACACTTTGTGCAATTGGCTGTCGAGCAGCATGGTCTGGTCAATTGAAAGCGGGTTTGATCGCAACGCGACCCGGGAAGGGGTGTCCATCGCCGCCTCGATCTGTCGCAGCAACGCCAGCGTTTCGCGTCCGTATTGCCAGCTCTGCGCGTCAATCGCCCGCGACCGCTCCTGGACTTGAGTCAAAAAGGTTTCCATGTCCAGCCACTCGCGCCGCGCGCCATACACGGCCGC
>JAOACV010000136.1 GCA_026417675.1 Verrucomicrobiia bacterium | reverse complement strand
GCTTCAGCCACGCTTCCGCGCGTCGTAGCGACGCTTTGCGCAACGGCTTGAACGGCACGCCTTCCCAGAAACGCATCCACCAGTTCAGCAGGATGAAAAAGTTCCGCCACGAGAAGATCCCCGGATCCCGCGGCCACGAGAAATCGGCCTTCTCGCGGCCGCCGACGTAAAGCTCGTCAATCACTGTCGGGTCGGGCCAGGGCCTGACCGGTTTGTAATGGTAGAGGATTGTCAGAGGCACAATCATCGTCCGCGACCACGCGCTCACGTCGAAGATGTTGAAGTAGAACCATTTCGGCATGCTGACGAATTCGGCCGGGATGGCTGGCACGTGCTTGAAGTCGCAGAGGCCGATCAGCCACAGAAAGATGCGGGTCCAACTGTTCACCCGCGATGCGCCGCCTTGGGCGAGGATCGCCTCGCGAGCGCGCCGCATGAACGGCTCGGCCGGCTTGTGCCCGGCCCACTTGCAGACGAGGTATGCCTTCACTGATGCGCTAAGATTGCACGGGCCGCCGGGATAGATGCCCCAGCCGCCGCCGGGCGCCTCGCGGCTTATGATGTAGTTGACGCACTTGCGCAGCGTGTCCGGATCAAGCCGGCCGCACCAATACAGATACATCAGGTATTCCGACTCCAGGATCGTGTCCCCCTCCAGCTCGGCACACCAATGGCCGTCCGGCCGCTGTTGGGCGCGCAGCCAGGCAATCGTTCGCTGGATACACAGGTCGAGTTGTGAATGGACGTCCATGTTCATTGACGCTTGTTACCGCGTTTGTCGCCGTCTGCAGCTCCGGCGCAATTGATCTCCGAACCGGCTTCTTGCGAAATGGCGCGCGGATTCTAACGGGCCGCCCTCTGACGTCAAGCTCCCGCGCGACCTTCAGGTTGACTTTGCGGTGCAGAGCAGCCTTGCGATGCGCTGCCGATTCGGTCAATGATGCTCGAAACAAACAACGACCATGACCATAACGCAACCACCGGTGGCGCTCGCAGACGGCCTGCTGATGCTGGGCACGAGCGCGTATCCACTTTATCTCATCAGGAGCGGGAACGAAGCGCTGCTGTTTGAAGGCGGCGTCGGCGCGTGCGGGCCCGTGCTGGAAGAACAACTCGCCCAGCTCGGTATCGCCAGGGACACCGTCCGGCAGGTCGTTGTCACCCACGGCCATCCCGACCACGTCATGGCCGTGCCGGCATTCCGGCGGATGTTTCCCGGCGTCAAGGTGCTCGCCTCCGAGGCCGCCACAGCCACGATGAGCAACGAGAAGGCGGTTGGCTTTTTCTGCAAGGTGGACCAAATGTTGACCGGCGCGCTCCTCCAGAAGGGCGCCATCAGCGACAAGCATCGGCCCGAAGCGTTGACCGAGTTGAAGATCGCCGTGGACCGCGTGCTGAAAGAGGGCGACACCGTGACGGTCGGCGACGCGAGCTTCAACGTGCTCGCCACTCCGGGTCACAGCGATTGCATCCTAAGCTTCCACGAGCCGCGCCGCGGCATCCTCGTCGTGTCCGGTGTCACCGGCTACTACATGCCACAACAGCAGGCATGGTGGCCGAACTACTTCAGCGATTACGGCGCTTACCTGAACTCCATGCGCCGGCTCGCCGCGCTCGGCGCGGAAGTGCTCTGCCTAAGCCACAACGCCGCCATCACCGGCGCGGCCGACGTTAGGAAGTATTTCGACGGCGCGATTGCCGCGACCGAGGCGTATCACAAGCGGATCATTGACGCTGTCAAGGCCGGCCAAGACGCCCGAGAACTGGCCGCTCAGCTCGGCGCGGAAATCCACGCGCAGGCCGGCCTGATGCCGCTGGACTTCTTCCAGAAGAACTGCGGCCTGCTGATCAAGCTCTCGCTCAAGCACGAAGGCATTGCGACGGAGAAGTAGCATGACCCGCTCCCGCATTCTCGGCACCGGCCACTATCTGCCGCCGAAGGTCGTCACCAACGCCGACTTGGAGAAGATGATGGACACGACCGACAAGTTCATCGTCGAACGCACCGGCGTCCTGCGGCGGCGCCACGCCGAGGCGAACGTCAGCGCCTCCGACCTCGCCGTGCCGGCCTGCGAGGCTGCCGTGGCCGACGCGGGACTGAAGATGAGCGACATTGACCTGCTCATCCTCAACACCATCACGCCCGACCACGCCGACCCCGGCTGCGCGTTTTTCCTCCAAGCCAAGCTCGGTCTGCCCGGCATCGCCACCTACGAGATTCGCCAGCAGTGCACGGGGCTGATTTATGGCATGGCGCTGGCCGACGCCTTCATCCGCACCGGCCAGTCCCGCCGCGCGCTGGTTGTCTGCTCCGAGGTGCTCTCGAAACGAATTGACGGCTCCTACGACGGCCGCAACATCGCCATCCTGCTCGGCGACGGCGCGGGTGCGGTCGTTATGGGGCCAAGTGACGACGACGGCCGCGGCGTGCTCTGGATCGGCCTGCACGCTGACGGTCGCGGCGCGAAAGCGCTCTACACCGCCGCGCCCGGCAGCGCGTTGGGCCGCATGGAGCACGTGACGAAGGAAGACATTGACGCCGGGCGGGTCCACTTCCGCATGGACGGCAAAGCGGTCTTCGAGAACGGCGTCGCCGGCATGTCCGGCGCCGCATTCGAGGCCCTCCATGCCACCGGCCTCACACTGAGCGACATTGATCTGCTTATCCCCCATCAAGCCAACCTGCGGATGCTGGAGGCGGTCGTGGAAAAAGTCGGCGCGCCGAAAAAGAAGGTTTTCATCAACGTCGAGGAATACGGCAACATGGCCTCCGCCTGCCTGCCCGTCGCGCTCGACCAGGCCCGCAAACAGGGCCGCATCACCCCCGGCAGCCGCGTGCTGCTGGTGGCTTTCGGCTCCGGCTTCGTCTGGGCCTCGACAGTGTTGAGGATGTGAGGCGCATTGCGCTGCCGCGCGATCTTGGAAAAATCCGTCCCTCGGCTTCGGTCGGCTCAGTCTTCTTCGGTGGGTAGGATGGCGTCGTAGCGTTTCTCCAGCGCCTCGTGCTGTTTCATCAGTTCGTCGAACTCCGCCGTGCCGGGCACCTGTTTCATGCGATTGACGATCTTTTGCATCTCGTTCAACAACGCCCGGCACTGGGCCAGCGCCTCATAGGAATAGGTCGGTTCGCGCTTCACCGGACGCGACTTCTCCGGCCAGAACTGCCACGTCAGCGCGCCGGCGACAGCCAGCGCGAGCAGAATGGCCGCCGCGAGCTTGCCGCCCCGGCCGGGTTGGGCTGCCGGCGCCGGCGACGCGAGGTCTTCATCAACGATTTTCGCCAACTCCGGGTCCAGCGGCACGCCAGCCTTGCGCATGGCGTGAAAGATTCGCTCGAAGCCGGGCAGGTGGGTCATCCAGAGTTTCACGGTGCGGCCGTCCTTCATGCGGATGGCGATGCCGTAGGCTTCCTGCGACGAGCCGATCAACACCGCGCCGAGCAGCCGCCAGTTGAGCATACCGATGAGGATTGCCACAATCCGCAGCCAAGTCGGCCAGGCCCAGCGCGCCGGTTCGATGGCCGTCATGTCGGCGAACGCGCACTCGTCCGCGCCAAACAGCGTGCGCCGACGGATGCCGTCGGGCGTCAACACGAGGGAGAAGGACGCATACCACAGCGCCACGAAGACCGTGACAAAGCCGCCGCAGGCCAGCAACCACATCACCAGCGTCAGCGGCCACCAGCCCGTGCGAAAGCCAAACACGTCCAACGGCTCCGACCCGACCGCGTTGCCGGTGATGACCAGGATCGGCAACGTCACGAAGAAGACGGCCATGACCATGCCGAGCATGTCGGGACCGACCATCGCGCGCGCGGTGCTGTAACGCAGTTCCTCCGGCCGCTTGCGATGCCAAGGAATCCCGGCGTAGGCCAGCAGCCCGACGATGAACCACCAGCCGGATTGCCCGCGCAGCGGATAGAACAGCCAGTTCGGCGCGTCATGCTGCGCGCTTTGGGGGCGCTGGAAAAGCACTTCCATATACTTGACGCCGCCGCCGTCGCGCACGGCCACGTAGGTGAACGGCTTCGCGTCGCCGAGCCGGTTCGTCAGTTCATGCAGCGGGGCGGCGTCGGTTGGGAAATAGAGGAAGTAGGAGCCGTAACCGACGCTGACGTTGCGGGCGAACGTCTTCGATTTCCCGGCCAGCGTCTGCTGCACCCCGTTGTAGAACTCCGTCCACTGGTTGCCGGAGACCTCGATCAACCGGTCTTGGGTCTTCCTGGCGAAATACTGCTCCGGCGTCAGCGTCGTGGCGGTGTTGATGGTCGGATCGTTCGGGTCAATCGCCATCCCGCTGACGCGGCTCATCATCCGGATGTCCGAGCGCATCCGCCGGGCGTCCTGTTTCTGGAGTTTGGCGAAATCCACGTCGCGCACCCGGAACAGCGCGTCGGTCGGTTTCACGGCGCACCACGCGGCGGCCAGCGCGCCGCCGAGCAGACAGAGGCGGCGGATGGCTTCCAAGGCGCGATTGGGGCCAAAGTCGGTGTGGTCAGTCATTGTTCAAACTCCAAGCTGGAAATCCGCGCGAGTGTGATTCAAGTCCGCGCGGTTAGCAATAGCGTAGCGTCAGCCGAACCAAATTTCCCGCCGCCGCGCGGCGGCCGGCCGCATCGAAGAAATCAGAAAATTGTCGAACGCATGGCCGCCGACCGGTATAAGGGGCGGGCTTGTGGCAACAGAACTATGCCGCCGTCGGCGGCAACCTCTGGGCGTCGGCGGCGGTGGCGGCGCTGCCGATCCTTCTCTTGTTCTACCTGCTCGGCGTGCGGCGGCTGCCGGCGTGGCAATCGGCGCTGGCGGCGCTGGCCGCCGCGCTGGCGGTCGCGTGCCTGGCGTTCGGCACGCCGGTGACGGTCGCGGTGGCTTCGGTGCTCTACGGCGCGGCGTTCGGGCTGTTCCCCATCTGCTGGATCGTGCTGGCGGCGATCTTTCTTTACCGGCTCACGGTCGGGAGCGGCCAGTTCGAGGTGATCAAGGACTCCATCGCGCGACTGACCGATGACGCGCGGCTGCACGTGCTGCTGATCGCGTTTGCGTTCGGCGCGTTTGTGGAGGGCGCGGCGGGATTTGGCGCGCCGGTGGCGATTGCGGGCGCGATGCTGGCCGGCGTGGGCGTGAATCCCTTCTATGCGGCGGCGCTCTGCCTGCTGGCCAACACCGCGCCGGTGGCGTTTGGCTCGATCGGCATCCCGATCGTCACGCTGCACAAGGTCACCGAGCTGCCGCTGGACCACGTCAGCGCGATGGTGGGGCGCATCTCGCCGATCCTGTCGCTGATCATCCCGTGCTACCTGATGATGGTGTTCGCGGGCTGGCGCGGCACGCGCGCGGTGCTGCCGGCGGTGTTCGTGGTCAGCGCCGCCTTTGCCGGCGTGCAGTTTGCCGTCGCCAACTTCATCGGGCCGTATCTGACCGACATTCTCGCGTCGCTTGCGGCGGTGGCGGGTTTCGTGGTCTTGGTGCGGTTCTGGAAACCCGCGAACAATATGCGGCACCCCGAAGAGGCCGGCCGGCAACGTCCGGCGCATGGCGGCGGCGCGATCTTGAAGGCGTGGATGCCCTACTTGCTGATCGTGGTGTTCGTCATCCTGTGGGGCGTCGGTCCGTTGCAGGAGCGGATGGGCAACGGGACGCTGCGGTTCGACGTGCCGGGGCTGCACGAGCGGGTCCAGCGCGTGCCGCCGGTGGTGAAGGCGCCGGCGGCGTTGAAGGCGGTGTTCGAGTTCAACTGGCTCTCCGCGGCGGGCACGGCCTGCATGATCGCGGCGATTCTGGGCGGGCTGAGCGTCGGCCTGCGGCCGCGCGCGATGGCGCGGGTGTTCGGCGCGACGCTGCGGCAACTGGCGCTGCCGGCGCTGACGATTGCGTCGGTGCTCGGCTTCGCGTTCCTGATGAACTACTCCGGCATGACCGCCACGCTGGGCTTGGCGCTGGCGGCCACGGGCTGGTTTTTTCCGTTCTTCAGCGCGTTTCTCGGCTGGCTCGGCGTGTTTGTCACGGGCAGCGACACGTCGGCCAACGCGCTGTTTGGCAGCCTGCAGGTCATCACCGCCGAGCGGCTGGGACTGAATCCGTTGCTGACCGCCGCGACCAATTCCGCCGCGGGCGTGATGGGCAAGATGATCTCGCTTCAGAGCATCGCGGTCGCCGTCGCGGCCACCGGCATGCCGCGCTCGGACGAGAGCCGGCTGTTCCGCTGGGCCATCAAGCACAGCTTGTTGCTGACCGCGGTGATCGGCCTGATCGCGATGTTGTTCGCCCACGCCATGCCGTGGGTCGTGCCGCGCTGAGCGAGTGCGTCTCCCTTGGCTCCGGATCACGGTTTCGGCGGCGCCCGTCGAACGCCCGCGCGGGCAACGGCTCCCTCTGTCACAGAGGTCTTGCCGGGCTATTTCCCGGACGGCGAGACGGCCCGACCGGCCGGCATCGTCAGTATGACATGGTGCGGCCCGCCACGCGGCACGTCGAAGACAAGCGCGCCGTCTTTTCCGGCGCTGACATGACGGGTGGCATCTCCGAGCGTGACCCTACAGATTGCGTTTGGAGCGATTCGGAAGCGTCCGTGGGAGGCTCGGATGCGCGCTCCAGCGGGCGATTCGATCGTCCATGACAGACTGTCGGGCGCGCAACGGGCCGCGTTAATCCGGGCCGCGCCGGACTTGGGCGAGACGGTGGCGGGGAGCCGTTCGAGCACGACGGCCTCGCCATCCTCTACCTCGACCGTCGTGCGGGCTTCGTGCCCGACGGTGGTTGGGAAATCCCTGCCGGTGATCTTGCCGTCCTTGTTGAAGTGGCGGACCTCCACAAGGCATCGTTCGCCAGGCCAACCGTAGTTGCCAGAG
>JAOACV010000135.1:6609-6855 GCA_026417675.1 Verrucomicrobiia bacterium | reverse complement strand
GGCCATAGACGTGCAACGAAAAACTGAAGTCGGTGTAGCTGCCGACGCGGACGTCGCGCTGGATCCGCTGACTGAGTTGGCGCGCGAGGACCTGCTGCATGAACGTCAGCCCAATCACGTTGTCGCCCCACGCCTTGAACAGGTCGCGCGAGCGCCAGCGGGTGTTCATGTGCAGCCAGACCGCGCCGTCCGCTTCGGTGCAGCGCAACTGGACCTCGCCCAGACACGGCTGGTCGTCTTTCAGGA